>CAXMTQ010000584.1:0-502 GCA_964196205.1 uncultured Desulfobacula sp. | reverse complement strand
CAACGAAGTAGTCCATAAGGTGGCTGTTTCCTCTTTATTGGGGATCGTTTTCGGCCTGGTGCTCTGGGCGATATCTCTGGCCGTCACTGGAACGGAACAAAGTGCGGATTCCTCTCCCATTTCGCCGGCGAGTAGATTCATGGCAACATGGGTCGCCATTTCCGTTCCCGCTTACTTTGCTATGGCCTATATGGTTCGTGGACTCAACAAACGGGACTTGGAAGAAGAGCACCGCATCCGGACGGAAAAAAAGAAAAACCGAAAAGGCGGCGGTCCACCGATCATGGACCGCGATGCATTTTAAGAAATTGAACACATCTCTCTCGCATTTCATTGAAATTGATTACGGCCCCATCGTCTAGCGGTTAGGACGCCGCCCTCTCACGGCGGAAACAGGGGTTCGATTCCCCTTGGGGCTACCACTATAACATCCAATAAAATCCCATATGGTCCAAAACCCATTGAAAATATGGGTTTTTTATTGCACTGGGGTCAGTAGGGA
>CAXMTQ010000583.1:0-503 GCA_964196205.1 uncultured Desulfobacula sp. | reverse complement strand
GCTGTAGCTGAAAATATTGGTTCATGTAAAGTCCTGGAAAGAATCGGATTGAGTCTATACAAAATAGACGAATATGAAGGAGATGGAAAAGAGTATAATTGATATAAAATAGTTAAGTAAAACTATGTACAACACTGTATATTATTCATTGCCTCTTATGAAAGTAAACCGAAATCATAGCCCTATCTGTTAGTAAAAATTGCGACAATTGCATAAAAAAACCTGATATAAGTGCTTTTTTAATATTAATCATTCAATTTCAATACAGCCATAAATGCTTCCTGCGGAATGGCCACATTACCCACCTGACGCATTCGTTTTTTTCCTTTCTTTTGTTTTTCCAGCAATTTACGTTTCCGGGAAATATCACCACCATAACATTTTGCAGTAACATCTTTCCGAAGTGCTTTTACGGTTTCTCGTGAAATAATTTTAGCGCCTATAGCTGCCTGAATAGGAATATCAAACTGTTGTCGTGGAATTAACTTGCGCAATTTTTCACA
>CAXMTQ010000582.1:0-506 GCA_964196205.1 uncultured Desulfobacula sp. | reverse complement strand
GTGCAACCTGGTCTGGCATGACGCTGGAAGATCCTGGTTGACCCCAGAAAATTGCAAGTGCAAGGCTGGTCAGCATGAAAATAACGGCTGTGCCTGTGGTCATTTTACTGAGGAAAGACTGGCCGCCCGTTGCACCGAAAACAGTGCCGCTGCCGCCCGCTCCGAACGCTGCGCCAACTTCTGCGCCTTTACCGCCCTGAATCAGAACGATGCCGATCAGCGAGATGCAGGCCAGAATGTGTATTGCCAAGAGTATGAAATTCATGTTGTCCCCTTAAGGTGTCGATCTCTGTTTTTGAAGAACGGCACTCTATCATATTAATTTTTGTGAGAAAAGCCCGAAATTACATGTTTCGCAAAGATTTAGGCCGCTGGTACGAAGTTAGCAATCCGTGCAAAATCTTCAGCTTTAAGGCTGGCACCACCAACCAGGGCTCCGTCAACATCAGGTTGGGTCATAAGACCGTCTACATTGCCGGGCTTAACACTGCCTCCATAGAGGATGC
>CAXMTQ010000581.1:0-506 GCA_964196205.1 uncultured Desulfobacula sp. | reverse complement strand
TCACCCGGGTTCCTTCCGGCGTCTGGGCTTCGAGCAGCTCACAGGTTTCTCGAATATCCTGCTCGGTGGGCATAAACACCAGCATGTCCCCGGTGTGGCTTTGACTCAATACCCGCTTAGCTGCCTGCACCGCCAGTTCTACATGGGTCAGCTCACCGTTTGGCGAAGGGTCTGTATCAGGGGATAAATATTGGACGTCGACCGGATACATGCGGCCGGAAACCTCGATAATCGGCGCATTCCCGAAGGCTTTGGAAAATTTTTCAGTATCGATCGTGGCCGAGGTAATGATCAACTTTAAATCGTTTCTTTTTTTGACCAGGGTCTGCAAAATTCCCAGAATAAAATCAATGTTCAAGCTGCGTTCATGGGCTTCATCGACAATAATGGTATCATAGGCGCCCAGGTGCCGATCGCCCTGGGTTTCGGCCAGCAGGATGCCGTCGGTCATGATTTTAATGAAGGCCTCTTTGCGGGTTCGATCCTTAAAGCGAATTTTGTAGCCA
>CAXMTQ010000580.1:0-507 GCA_964196205.1 uncultured Desulfobacula sp. | reverse complement strand
TCTTTATCAATAGTAACTCTTTCAGCAGTACCTAACATGTCAAGTGTTGTTTTTTCTAATGACAATCCAAGTTCTTCAGAAATTACTGTTCCGCCAGTTAATATAGCAATATCTTCAAGCATTGCTTTTCTTCGATCACCAAATCCTGGAGCTTTTACAGCAGCAATTTTTAATGCACCACGTAATTTATTCATTACTAAAGTAGCTAAAGCTTCTCCTTCAACATCTTCAGCAATAATTAATAGTGGTTTACCGCTTTGTGCCACTGGCTCTAATATTGGTAATAAATCTTTAAGATTTACAATTTTCTTGTCAAATAATAAAATGTATGGATTTTCTAAATCAACCAACATTTTTTCTGTATTGGTAACAAAATACGGAGATAAATATCCACGGTCAAACTGCATTCCTTCAACAACATCTAAAGTAGTTTCAATGGACTTGGCTTCTTCAACGGTAATGGTTCCGTCTTTACCCACTTTTTCCATAGCCTGGGAAATGATGCCG
>CAXMTQ010000579.1:0-508 GCA_964196205.1 uncultured Desulfobacula sp. | reverse complement strand
AGAGGTCAACACCAAGAGAAGCGAGGCGGCGGCAGAGCTACAGCAGGAAGTGGATTCACTCGAGCAAGCCCTTGGCCCGCAGGAGGATCCTCTAACCGGCGAGGCCATGAGGAAAAAGGCGCTTCGCCGATACATTCGCGAAGAGGGGCTCAAACCCTTTCAGGCCGAGTTGATCAAGATGCAGCAGTATCTCGAACGGAGCGGCACCCGCATGGTCATTCTCTTCGAGGGCCGTGATGCCGCCGGTAAGGGCGGCACGAGAAACACTACCGCGTCGTCGCGCTCGGCAAACCGAACGAGCACGAGCGAACCCAGTGGTTCTTCCAGAAGTACATTCAGCATTTTCCGGGGGCGGGCGAGGTCGTGCTGTTCGACCGCAGTTGGTACAACCGCGCGATGGTGGAACCGGTGTTCGGGTTCTGTTCCGAGAAGGAATACAAGAACTTCATGCGCGGCGTCACCGGCTTCGAGAAAGATCTCGTCCGTCAGGGAACCATCCTGATCAAGC
>CAXMTQ010000578.1:0-510 GCA_964196205.1 uncultured Desulfobacula sp. | reverse complement strand
CTGAACACAGTGCGAAGTTTTATGGAACAGGAACTCTATCCCCACGAAGAAGAGGTGGATCGCCTGGGCGATGTCCCAGACGATTTGGGCCGCCAGATTGAGGCGCGGGCCAAAGAGGTAGGACTTTATGCATCAAACCTGCCGGAAGAAGGACCGCCTGTTCCCATGAGTACCCCTGGCATAAAAGCAATAATATTATCCGGACCAAGAGGATCTTCTCCTGGAGTCATTCTGTTATATAAAAGCTTTAACCCAAGGCCTTTGGCTCCAAGATAAAGCTTTCGTTCCTGTGAAGTTACCTCATATATTTCATGTGTCTGAGTTTCAAGATTAACTTCTAATATTTTATTGCTTGTTCCTTTAATTTGTTTCATTTATTATCCTCAAAGATATATTGATCAACCATATTTTTTATCATTGCCTGCTGATTAAGAATTATCTGTAGTGGTTTTGCTTTTGTTTACGAGTAAATCAGTAACTCCCCAAAGTTTTTCTGCCTTTAGAAAAGTA
>CAXMTQ010000577.1:0-510 GCA_964196205.1 uncultured Desulfobacula sp. | reverse complement strand
CCTTCATGTTTTTGCCACCTTGCCATCAAATCTTCACCTCTAATGGTTTCAGCATGTGGGATCTCTCCATCAACTTCTAATTTAGCTTCAATGTCTTTAGCTTCATCAAGGCTGAACATATAGTCCAATATAACCTTATTCTTTTTAAAATCTTCTAAAACATCCTCAATATCCACTTTATTATGATATTGATCCAACACGTTTAAGTCATGCGTCAGCATTATATATAATAGGTCAATTGTTTCAATATCCCACCTGGCTGCCAGCCTCCATTTTTTGATGGATTTTTTTGCAAGGCATATGTATCTTTCTTTTATTGCCATGTCAAATATTTACCTACCCAATCTCATTCATCAGAATCCCATGAACTTCTTTATATCTCAGGTTTGGCATCAATCTTATTCTTCTTTAACCAGTTATGAAGATTCGCCTTTGTCGTCCTATACTTTCTTGCGATGTGGGCCTTAGTGGATCCATTTTTCAGCAGGGCGATAATTTCCTCACGATATT
>CAXMTQ010000576.1:0-513 GCA_964196205.1 uncultured Desulfobacula sp. | reverse complement strand
CGTTATATTTTACATCCAAATAATGTAAATGTGGGCGATAAAATTATTTCTGGTTCAGGATCATCTTTAAATATTGGTAATAGTTTACCCTTAGACGAAATTCCATTAGGTACTTCTATTCATAATATTGAATTAATTCCTAGAAAAGGTGGTCAAATTGTTCGATCAGCAGGAACATCAGCAAAAATTTTAGCGAAAGAAGGTGATTACATAACATTAAGATTACCATCAAAAGAAGTTCGATTAATTCGTAAAGGGGTAAACCAGCTTTAGGAATGAAGACACGAAAAAAGAAAAAAGCAAGTAATGCTTATATTCTTCGTCGTCGGAGATAATTGAAATTTTAATAAAATATAAATTAATAAAAATATTCTTAAAATGCCAAGATCATTAAAGAAAGGACCTTTTATAGCATATCATTTATTAAAGAAAATTGATAAAATGAATGCTGAAGGAAAAAAAGATACAATTACTACTTGGTCTCGTAGTTCAACGATTTTACCAAGTATGATA
>CAXMTQ010000575.1:0-516 GCA_964196205.1 uncultured Desulfobacula sp. | reverse complement strand
GCTGGCTGTGAGGCCGCATTGGCCGGAGCACGTATGGGTTGCCGCGTTGCATTAGCCATCATTAATGTTGACACCATCGGCGCCATGTCCTGCAATCCGGCGGTCGGCGGTCTGGCAAAGGGGCACCTGGTTAAGGAAATTGATGCCCTTGGAGGCGAAATGGCTAAAAATATTGATGCCACAGCTATCCAGTTCAGGCGGCTTAACACCAGCAAGGGACCCGCCGTCTGGTCATCAAGGACCGGGTCCGTTATCGGTTGCGCATGAAGTCTGTTCTTGAGCAGCAGGATGGCCTCGATATCAAGCAGACTGTTATTGACAGCCTCGTAGTTGAAAATGGCCGCATAACCGGTGCCGTTACATCCCTTGACGAGACCCTGCTTGTCCGGGCAGTTGTCATTGCCACCGGGACATTCCTAAACGGCCTGGTTCATATCGGGTTGAAAAATTTTCCGGCGGGCCGCATGGGAGATCCACCATCCACCAAACTTTCCCAATGGTTCAAACAGGTTGGCT
>CAXMTQ010000574.1:0-519 GCA_964196205.1 uncultured Desulfobacula sp. | reverse complement strand
CAGACTATTAGTCGAATCAGTGCGGTTCTCCCTGAATATCTTGAGCTTGAAGAGTTGATGAGTTATATTTCACAAGAGGTCAAAGGACTATTAAAGACAGAAGGTGCTCTGGTCCTTTTATATGATGAGATCACAGATGAACTGTTTTTTATGGGCGCTGCATATGATAATCAGGACACACAAAAAAGGGCAAAAACATTCCGCTTCCCTGCTGACTCTCTTCTTGCAGGAGAAACCATAAAAACAGGTGATTACGCCCTTGTAAATGATACTGACAAACTTAAAAGTGATTATCCTGACAGGGATGAGAAACTGGGGTATAAAACAACAAGTATTCTTAACGTCCCCATTAAAAGTGATGACAGAATAATCGGAGTCCTTTGTGCCATTAATAAAAAACAGAACAAGTTTGATTATAATGATATGGAACTGATGACAATGATTGCAGGCACTTGTGCTCTTTCCATTGAGAATGCAAGGTTTGCGGAAGCTGTAAAAGAAGCTTATCTTGATGTGGCA
>CAXMTQ010000573.1:0-519 GCA_964196205.1 uncultured Desulfobacula sp. | reverse complement strand
TGGTCGGTGCTCCTGGAACAGGTAAAACCTTACTGGGCAGAGCAATCGCCGGTGAAGCCGGTGTGCCGTTTTTCTCTATCTCTGGCTCTGACTTCGTCGAAATGTTTGTTGGTGTTGGTGCCAGTCGTGTGCGTGACCTTTTTGTGCAGGGCAAAAAAAATGCTCCCTGCATTATCTTCATCGATGAGATTGACGCTGTCGGTCGCCATCGTGGTGCCGGTATGGGTGGTGGTCATGATGAGCGGGAGCAGCGTCCTGGCCGTTTCGACCGTCAGGTCGTGGTGCCCCGACCGGATGTTCGTGGTCGTCTCAAAATTTTACAGGTGCACGCACGCAAGGTTCCTCTGGGTGAGGACGTTGAACTCGAAGTGATTGCCAAAGGAACTCCTGGATTTTCTGGTGCCGATCTCGAAAACTTGGTTAACGAAGCCGCCTTGCTTGCTGCTCGCGCCGATAAAGATGAAGTCAACAGGCAAGACCTTGAATCTGCCAAGGACAAGGTCATGATGGGTGCCGAGC
>CAXMTQ010000572.1:297-528 GCA_964196205.1 uncultured Desulfobacula sp. | reverse complement strand
ACGACCATCGCGGTCTACAGATTTACCATTGCTCTCCATAGAAAGTTGTTGTAAATAAGGCACTAATTGACTTAAATATTGTGAAAAAGGTATGACAACTTCAGATTCAGTATTAAAAAAATTATTATACCAAATGCTCAATAATGCCAATACTATGGGAATATTTTTCTGAAAGGGTTCTGTTTTGAAATGTTCATCCATTTCAAAAGCGCCGGTTAAAAACTGTTTAAA
>CAXMTQ010000572.1:0-287 GCA_964196205.1 uncultured Desulfobacula sp. | reverse complement strand
ATAACGACCTCCAACCCAATCCCACATGGTGAAAATATTATCTTGATCAATGCCAAATTCAACAACCTTTTCTAAATTGGTCGAAACGGCCACAAAATTGTATTTAATATCCGATTCTTTTGCAGATTTTAAAAACCACTTTTTAACAGTCTCGGCATTGGTTAATGTTTCTTGAGTTGTAAAAGTTTTAGAAACAACTACAAAAAGTGTTGTTTCAGGATTCAGGTTTTTTAATATTTCCGAAACATGATCTCCGTCAATATTTGAAACAAAATGTGTTTTTAAAT
>CAXMTQ010000571.1:0-531 GCA_964196205.1 uncultured Desulfobacula sp. | reverse complement strand
CTCAACAAAATTAAAATGCTCTGAATTTGCAAAAGAGATCTGTTCTTTGATGGAATAAAAACTGTATCAAATTCATGCTGATAATGATTAATGTCTAACACGGTAAATTACTCATAATCTCTTGATTCCCGATATTTATTGTTTATCTTATAAGAAACCGGTGCATTGTAAAACTGTCAACACCAGTTGAGTAAATAAGGATTCAATTATGGCTTTTGTGAAATTGCCTGGTTTGAAAGGCAAATTATATATTCCTGAAAAACAGAGCAGTTGTAAAAAAAAACATCCATGCAAGGACTGTTATTCATGTGATTACTGCTCTGATGATCGGTGCAGACTCTGCCGCTGCAGCAGGGATAGTGAATCTGATACCCTTTTAAAAACAGCCTTTCATAAATCATCCAGAGGGCTTGCCACACCATGCCCACCCTGTTGTAAAATATGAGTATAGATCATGGTCGTGGAAACATATTTATGTCCTAATAATGTTTCAATCTCATATAATCCCGGACTTCATCAAGAAGAAGTCTG
>CAXMTQ010000570.1:0-531 GCA_964196205.1 uncultured Desulfobacula sp. | reverse complement strand
TTGTTACCGGTCATGGCCTTGTGGAAGGAAGGCCGGTCTTTGCGTTTGCCCAGGATTTTACGGCCAGGGCCGGCACCTTGGGCGAAATGCATTCAAAGAAAATCTGTAAGATCATGGATCTGGCCTTAAAGGCCGGGGTTCCGTTTGTCGGTATGAACGATTCCGGCGGTGCCAGGATCCAGGAAGGGGTTGACGCCCTTTCAGGGTACGGGCAGATTTTTTATCGCAACTCGTCTGCTTCGGGAGTCATACCGCAGATTTCGGCGATCATGGGACCCACGGCCGGAGGGGCGGTCTATTCTCCGGCCATGACCGACTGGGTGTTTATGGTCAAAAACACCAGCTATATGTTCATCACCGGTCCGGACGTTATCAAGTCGGTTACCGGTGAAGAGATCACCTTTGAAGAGTTAGGCGGCGCCATGACCCATAATGAGAAAAGCGGGGTGGCGCATTTTGCCTGTGAGAATGATGAAGATGCCATCAACCGGATCAAAATGCTGCTTTCGTACCTGCCGTCCAACAATATGG
>CAXMTQ010000569.1:292-533 GCA_964196205.1 uncultured Desulfobacula sp. | reverse complement strand
ACCGGCAAAACCCTTGTGGCCAGGGCACTCCATTACAACAGCAGCAGAGCCAAAAAGCCATTCATCGTAGTCAATTGTTCCGCCCTGCCTGAAACCCTTTTGGAAAGCGAACTCTTCGGCCATGAAAAAGGGGCGTTTACCGGTGCCCACGCTATGAAGAAAGGGCGGTTTGAACTTGCCGAAGGCGGCACCCTGTTTCTCGATGAAATTGGAGAATTAAGCCCGTCGGTGCAGGTCAAGC
>CAXMTQ010000569.1:0-282 GCA_964196205.1 uncultured Desulfobacula sp. | reverse complement strand
ATCTGCCTCCTTTACGGGAAAAAAGGACTGACATCCTTTTACTCACCGAATATTTTCTAAAGAAATACAATGATGAAAACAATAAAGAGATTCGTCGTATTTCCACCCCGGCTATTGACCTTCTCCTGCAGTACCACTGGCCGGGAAATGTCAGAGAGCTGCAGAACTGCATAGAAAGGGCTGTGCTCATCTGCGACGATGAATCCATCAAGAGCTTTCACCTGCCGCCGAGCCTGCAGACATCCGAGAGTGTCAACTCAAAACAGGGTCTATCCCTGGCCG
>CAXMTQ010000568.1:0-535 GCA_964196205.1 uncultured Desulfobacula sp. | reverse complement strand
GTTATCGGCCGCAGCGCGAGATCCAGTCCGGAATCGGACCGGTTCCGGTCAAAACACCTCGTGTTCGGGACCGTCACAGCGACCCATCGGAAAGGATTCATTTCAGTTCCTCGATTTTGCCACCGTATCTTCGCAAAACCAAAAGCATGGAAGCGTTGATTCCCTGGCTTTACTTGAAGGGCGTGTCAACCGGCGATTTTTGCGATGCTCTGGCAGCGCTGGTTGGCCGGGATGCCCCGGGACTGTCACCGGCCACGATCAGCCGCTTATCTGGCAGCAGGATTTGGACCAGTGGCAAAAGCGCGACCTATCGGCAAAGCGTTATGTATATTTTTGGGCCGATGGCATCTACTGCAACGTGCGCATGGACGATAAGCAGTGCCTGTTGGTGATCATCGGTGCCACCGAAGACGGTACCAAGGAGTTGGTTGCCATCGAGGGTGGATTCCGCGAAAGCGAATTGTCCTGGTCCCAATTGCTGCTGAGTCTCAAAGGCCGCGGCCTTAAGATTGGACCGCAGCTGGCTGTGGGAGAC
>CAXMTQ010000567.1:283-536 GCA_964196205.1 uncultured Desulfobacula sp. | reverse complement strand
GATCATCGTTCTCGAACGCGTTCGCGGAAAGGTTGATCGAAAACCTCAGTCTTTCATTGGGGCGCGAGTGCTCCGCGTAAGCGATGGCCGCGTTGCGAATCATCCAGAAGTCGATCTCGTGCATCAAACCGAAACGTACAGCGGATGGCAGGAAAGCGTCTGGCGACACGAAACTTCCATCCTCTGCTCTCAGCCTGATAAGCAGTTCATGATTCGTTGTCTCGCCTGTCGAAATGTTATTGATCGGCTGGAA
>CAXMTQ010000567.1:0-230 GCA_964196205.1 uncultured Desulfobacula sp. | reverse complement strand
GCTCATCATGATGCAGGTTATCGCCCGCCATAATTGTGATGCCAATACTGCAATGCACGTGGAAGACCTGCTCGCCTTCGATGTGCGCCATACGGCGCATGTTCGTCAGAATGGTTTTTTTAATGATACGGCGACCACCGAGATCTACACTGCGAACAAGTATTGCGAATTCATCACCACCAAACCGCGCGACCACATCGTCCTGCCTGATACTTCGTTGTAGTTCGTCA
>CAXMTQ010000566.1:0-536 GCA_964196205.1 uncultured Desulfobacula sp. | reverse complement strand
ATCGTTAGCAGTCCTTCACAACCTGCCGGAACTGTTTCTGCCTCCCGGTTGAATAATTCTTCAATCGTTATGCCCTGGTTTTTGGCTTCGTCAATGATGCCTTCACCAAATTGATCGCAAAACCAGCTGATGGTCCACATGCCTCGACGCACACCTAAGCTTTCATACAAGTAACGTCCAGGAACAGATGCCTGAAATGACCAGAAGTTTTTGGGATCTTTCTTGTGTTCATGGCCATGCACCAAAGCGCCGATATAAGTTCCCAAGGACATCGCCTGGCTTCACCACATCAAACAGCATGTGACGAGGTACATTGCACTGTTTCATGAGCTCCTCGTCCGTACTCCAATCCAGGCTGTCGTCATCCATTGGCCACCAGCCGATATAGTTGGCACAGGTATCTTTAAACTCACCCGTTAAACGATGGGTGATATAGCCGGAGGTTGTTG
Organism: uncultured Desulfobacula sp.; assembly: GCA_964196205.1. GTDB lineage: Bacteria > Desulfobacterota > Desulfobacteria > Desulfobacterales > Desulfobacteraceae > Desulfobacula. Next base: position 87 of record CAXMTQ010000566.1, on the reverse strand, counting down.
TTACATATCTGACATCGCCATAGGCGGGTTGATATTCATAGGGTGTATTGAGACGTATATCCATCCAGTCAATCACCGGGTAGGCCA
>CAXMTQ010000565.1:0-537 GCA_964196205.1 uncultured Desulfobacula sp. | reverse complement strand
GACGGCTTGGAAGACCTCAAAATCTGCACCGGCTACGAATATAACGGCAAAATTATCCGGGATTTCCCGGCAAGTCTCAAAATGCTGGGTTCTTGCAAACCTATTTACGAAGTTTTGCCGGGATGGCCGGAAGATATATCAGGTATTCGAAAACTAGAAGATCTGCCGGAAAATGCAAGACATTATCTCAATCGAATTGAAGAACTGACAGAAACACCCATCGATATTATATCCGTGGGGCCTGGGAGGGAAGAAACGATTGTTGTCAACAACCCGTTACTTCAAAATCCTTTTTAAATTGCACCATTGTAAGGAATCCCATTCAAAGGGATTTCAATTGACATTTAAAAGGCTCTGAATTAAAAAGCCAACCAAGTCGGGACGTGGCTCAGCCTGGTAGAGCACAGCGTTCGGGACGCTGGGGTCGCTGGTTCAAATCCAGCCGTCCCGACCAATAAAAACAAAGGGTTACAGAATATAAAATCTGAAACCCTTTAATTTTTTCTACCCTATTTATACCGCCTGGCAGGGTCTCTT
>CAXMTQ010000564.1:0-539 GCA_964196205.1 uncultured Desulfobacula sp. | reverse complement strand
ATTCAGCTGAGACATACGTGTGCTGATAAAACGCTCGTAATGGCCAAGATCAAGATCAGTTTCAGCGCCATCGTCGGTCACATAAACCTCACCGTGCTGGAACGGACTCATGGTACCCGGATCAACATTGATATAGGGGTCGAGTTTGACCATGGTGACTTTAAGACCGCGTGTTTCAAGGATTGCAGCAAGTGATGCCGCAGACAAACCCTTGCCCAATGAAGAGACAACGCCGCCGGTAACGAAAATAAATGATGTCATGCCAGAACCTGCCCTGAGTTTGTAATAGTTCTGGAAGATAATTATACCGACCGTCCGCGTCCATAGCGACAAGCAATTGTTCTTCTTTATGAGAAAGGCGTTTTGTGGTAAAAAGTGCAACTTGTTTGCACCTACAGATTTAACCTTGTGACTCTGAAACCATACATTTTGACAAACCTATGAACCGTACAACTTCTTCAGTAAAGCTTGTTGCTATTTTGGCGATTTGGATGTTGACCAGCGGAATGGCCAACGCATTTGAAATTCTTGAATGGCGT
>CAXMTQ010000563.1:0-539 GCA_964196205.1 uncultured Desulfobacula sp. | reverse complement strand
AAGCTGTGCAGCATTGCTTATCTGAGTTACCTTGCGTGGAAGATCGCCGCGGCCAAACCGAATGTTGCACAAGCCGCAGGTAAACCGTTAAACGCGTTACAGGCAGCGTTGTTTCAGTGGGTAAATCCCAAGGCATGGGCGATGGCTCTGACTGCGCTCACCGTATACGCCCCTGCACAGGGCATCACGGCGATTGCGGTCGTAGCACTCGTTTGCGGCACGGTTAACATGCCATCGGTGTTTGTCTGGGTCGTGCTCGGCAGTCAATTGCAACGATGGCTCGGCAGTGAGGCTCGATTGCGGGCCTTTAACTATTCAATGGCGCTTTTGTTGCTGGCGACGCTTTATCCGGTCGTGTTTGCTTGATCCGTTATTCTGGGCTTGTGCCTTTTGCACTGGCGGTTTCGGCGAGCAGGCAGAGTATTTCAAACATCATGGTGACTGCCACCAGCGCGGTATTGCCGGACATGTCGAACGGCGGCGAAACTTCAACCACGTCACCACCGATTAAATTGAGCCCGCGCAATCCGCGAATCATT
>CAXMTQ010000562.1:0-540 GCA_964196205.1 uncultured Desulfobacula sp. | reverse complement strand
AGGAAATATATCGATCAGCCTCAGATCGAATTTAAGGAAAATATCGCCTGCCTCATAAATCTGCAAGATTGCTGGAGGCGGTAATTTACAGTGGAGGATCTCTCCCCCGGAGTGATGCTGCAAAAAAAGTTATACTTGAAAAACGGTGTAACTTTAACATGGACAAAATGGAAGACAATATTTCCTTAAACATTTTGAAAAGAAACCAATCACAAAACAATGGAAACGGACATTAGAAGCACTATAAAAAATAATTCTATACCAAAAGAATTAGAGCTTATATTGTTATGCCTCAATGCCGCATTACATCAAATTGATGAAGATCGACTCAATACGATCAGCAAAAGTAATTTTAACTGGAAAAAATTTAACGACTTACTATTGAACCAGAGAGTATTGCCTATAATATACCCAATCATTAATTCCAAATGCCGCAAGGATATAGAAAAATCTGTATTTAATACAATTCATCAATTTTATATAAGAAATGCCGCGAAGAATTTATATTATACAAGTGTTCTGCATAAAATTTTAGATTTT
>CAXMTQ010000561.1:0-545 GCA_964196205.1 uncultured Desulfobacula sp. | reverse complement strand
CAGAGCTTGCAATGGAAAGATTGGATATCCAAAATGCTAAAGCGCCGGTGTGTGTGACTGAAACAGATATGTGCGGTGTTGATGCCATTCAGTTTTTAACCGGATGTTCATTTGGCAAGGGTAACCTTGTTCACAAAGATTTTGGTAAATCAGCTTTTACATTTTTCAACAGGGAAACCGGCAAAGGCTTTAGGGCAGTCTTTCAAAAAAGCGATGAAGAGGATGAACCAGATAAAAATATTAGAATCAAACAACTGCTGGATGCAAATTTAGAAGAATGACCATGGAATCACGGGTTCGAATATTTGACGGTCAAAAGCTTTGCCTACCCTGTTTCCAGAAAGTGGAGCAGAAAATTTGATTGTAAGAATTGTACTCTTTTTCTTTAAATTGTAATTTTGTTTACCATGAAGAATAGTTTCAATAGTTCATCTTATCAGGAATAACACCTCTGACCCAACCTCTTGGCTCAAGTGTATCACAATCTCTTCTTGGTATGATAGGGATATGGCAGTGAAAAAATGTCTGGCCTGCAGATTCGCTAT
>CAXMTQ010000560.1:0-547 GCA_964196205.1 uncultured Desulfobacula sp. | reverse complement strand
CCTTCTCTTAATCGCTTCCCTGGCCATGTCCGTCACATCCACATTATGGGTGTCTGCGGCACCGGCATGGGTTCCCTTGCCGGCATGCTGAAAGATTCCGGCTATGTTGTTACCGGGTCTGACGAGAATGTTTACCCGCCCATGAGTGATTTTCTGGCATCCTGCAATATCGAAATACAAAGCGGCTATTGTGCTGAAAATTTATCACCACGGCCTGACCTTGTTGTGGTCGGGAATACCATACGAAAAATAAATCCTGAGGCCCAGGCCCTGATCGGTGGCCTGGTGCAGGCCTTTGGCCGCAATTACAATCTTGGGGACAGCCCCTATTTTGTCGTGGAAGGGGATGAATACGATACTGCCTTTTTTGAAAAGGGGCCGAAATTTCTGCACTATCAACCCCATATTGCTATTGTCACCTCCATTGAATTTGATCATGCAGATATCTTTGCTGACCTTGAGGCTATCAAGGACTCATTTTCGCGCCTGATGGCGATAATGGAGAAAGACGGCTGCGTTGTTGCCTGTTTTGACAGCCCGGTGGTAA
>CAXMTQ010000559.1:0-548 GCA_964196205.1 uncultured Desulfobacula sp. | reverse complement strand
AATTGATTAGTTTTCCTTGGCTAAAGCGCTTTCTCATGCTAACATTCCAAGGTTCTGTCCGGAGGCTTAATGAGCAACGAACTGATGATAAATTCTTTACCTGTATTATCTGGTGTAGGCACCTTAGAAGCCTATATCCAGCAAGTTAATAAAATTCCTGTTCTTACTGTCGAAGAAGAACAGGCACTCGCGCGTGCCTATTTAGAAACTGAAGATCTGGATGCGGCCCGTCGTATGGTTATGGCGCATCTGCGTTTTGTGGTTCACGTTGCCCGTGGCTATAATGGTTACGGATTGCAATTAGCAGATCTGATTCAGGAAGGTAACATTGGATTGATGAAAGCAGTAAAACGCTTTGACCCTGATCGGGGAGTGCGTTTAGTGTCATTTGCTGTACATTGGATACGTGCAGAAATGCATGAGTTTATCCTCCGCAACTGGCGCATTGTTAAAGTTGCCACAACCAAGGCTCAACGGAAACTCTTTTTCAATTTGCGTCGCTCCAAAAAACGTTTGGGCTGGTTAAATTACAAAGAAGTTGAAACCGT
>CAXMTQ010000558.1:0-548 GCA_964196205.1 uncultured Desulfobacula sp. | reverse complement strand
GCGCATCAGGAATTTTTCAACCGCAACGACAACGCCAGTGAACAGCGTCAGGACGGTCAATATCAATGCCAGATTTATGCTCAAAACAATCTACTCACTTTTCAACACGCAGGACGGCAAGGAAAGCCTCCTGTGGAATTTGAACGGATCCTACCTGTTTCATACGCCGCTTGCCGGCTTTTTGTTTTTCGAGAAGTTTGCGCTTTCTCGAAATATCACCACCATAACATTTCGCTGTAACGTTCTTGCGAAGAGCTTTTACCGAGCTGCGGGCAATGATCTGGCTGCCAATGGCAGCCTGAATGATGACGGACAATGCGTCGACCCGCTCTTTGTTTATAAGCACGTCCAGTCGCACAAGCTGCGCTTCTTCGAATCGCTCGAAATGATAGTCAAAAGATGCGTAACCACGGCTCACCGACTTGAGTCGGTCGAAAAAGTCCATGACGACTTCAGCAAGCGGCATTTCGTACGCGATCGATACCTGGCTACCAAGGTAGCGTATGTGCTTCTGCACGCCGCGCTTCTCAATACATAATTTAATAATC
>CAXMTQ010000557.1:252-549 GCA_964196205.1 uncultured Desulfobacula sp. | reverse complement strand
ATTGCCTTAAAAATAAATGGAGTCCATTTGTTCCCATGCTGTGAGGTCGGGAACTTTGAAATTTAAAATAAAGGAGAATAGCAATGAGAAAAAGGCATTTTTTAAAAAAACGTTTGGTCATTTTTGTTGGAATTATTTTTACCCTCCTCTGTATTACAATATCAAATTCATATGCTCAGGAAAAAACAGCTACTGTTGGGGCAGACAAAATCAAAAGCATATTATTGGGACAAAAGAAATGGGAAATAGAATGGAGCTGTACCAGTGGGTATGCCGGGCTGACTGATGTTATATTTG
>CAXMTQ010000557.1:0-242 GCA_964196205.1 uncultured Desulfobacula sp. | reverse complement strand
AACTCTATTTCTTAGCTATCGAGGCAACGAATTAAGCAAAAGAGGTGCGCTTCATATTTGGGATTTGTAAGCTCACTGGATTTTGAGTATAGATATCATCAAAAAACATACAAAAATGCAGCATGATTTTGTGTCTACAAAAAGTAAGAAAGATCAAAATTTCGTTACCCCATAATGATAGACACTGTCCGGGGCCTTTTATTTCACCCTAATTTTTAAATCACATTCCAGACCATCTCCTT
>CAXMTQ010000556.1:304-549 GCA_964196205.1 uncultured Desulfobacula sp. | reverse complement strand
AGTTTCGAGGAGTGGGATGCTTTCGTCGAGCACCGTTGTACCGATTTTGGTATGGCGGACAAGAAGATCCCTGGTGATGGTGTGGTGACTGGCTATGGCACGGTCAATGGCCGGGTTGTATTTGTTTTCAGCCAGGACTTTACTGTCTTTGGTGGCTCCTTATCAGAGGCGCATGCCGAGAAAATCTGCAAGGTCATGAAGCAGGCGATGAAGGTAGGTGCACCCATCATCGGTCTTAATGACTC
>CAXMTQ010000556.1:0-242 GCA_964196205.1 uncultured Desulfobacula sp. | reverse complement strand
AGGCGTGGCTTCCCTGGGTGGCTACGCTGATGTTTTCCAGCTTAATGTGCTGGCCTCCGGCGTGGTGCCACAGATTTCCGTCATCATGGGCCCCTGTGCCGGTGGTGCGGTCTACTCTCCGGCCATGACTGATTTTATTTTCATGGTCAAAGATAGTTCATACATGTTTGTTACCGGCCCTGATGTGGTTAAAACGGTAACCCATGAAGAGGTTACCGCAGAACAACTGGGTGGTGCTTTGA
>CAXMTQ010000555.1:303-551 GCA_964196205.1 uncultured Desulfobacula sp. | reverse complement strand
GAGGTTTTACCCGCGGAAATTCATCTCGAGATCATTCGCGACTACGGTAAGACAGCTAATGAAAAGGTCAACAACCTGACCTCGAGCCTGGGCTTTGCGATTCTTACCGTGGTGGTTTTCATTGGTGTATTCCTGGGCTGGCGACCTGCGCTGGTGGTGGGTTTGGCAGTGCCGATTTGCTATGGCGTATCCCTGGCACTGGACCTGGCATTTGGGTACACCATCAACCGCGTGACCTTGTTTGCGCT
>CAXMTQ010000555.1:0-239 GCA_964196205.1 uncultured Desulfobacula sp. | reverse complement strand
CACAAAGGTGGCGCGGATCTCAAAACACTCATCGTTGCCGCCATGGCGGAAATACGTGTGCCCCTGCTGATGTCAACGGTAACCATCGTGCTGGCTTTTATTCCGCTGGCCTTTATTACCGGCATGATGGGGCCGTACATGGCTCCCATGGCATTCAATGTGCCCGTCAGCGTGATCACCAGCACCGTCGTGGCCTTCCTGGTCACACCCTGGCTGGCGAGCCGTTTACTGAAGGCAAA
>CAXMTQ010000554.1:243-551 GCA_964196205.1 uncultured Desulfobacula sp. | reverse complement strand
GCCGTGTTGGACGGAAACTATCTCAGGTATCCGAAAACGCGAAGATTTTCCCAAAACCACCAGAAGTTATCTCGATCGCATCGCAGAACTCACAGAAACACCATTGCAAATTGTTTCAGTGGGACCGGACAGGAATCAGACCATCGTTTTGAAACATCCGTACCAGTAAGCGCACCGAGCATACTGGTGGTTGATTAAGTTGAATAAGTTGAATCGTTGATTCTTGCTATGCAGGCTGTACCGCAATTCTAAATAGTGCTTATGATCTGTAAGAGTGCCCGCACTCTTCAGCCTTCGGCCGAAAATTA
>CAXMTQ010000554.1:0-233 GCA_964196205.1 uncultured Desulfobacula sp. | reverse complement strand
TCAATCAACTTAATCAACTCAATAAACTGCTTTTAACGGTTGACAATTAATAGACTTTAGCCTAAATAGAGAGTTTGTCGGGACGTGGCTCAGTCTGGTAGAGCACAGCGTTCGGGACGCTGGGGTCGCAAGTTCAAATCTTGCCGTCCCGACCACCTTTCCCATATCACCAATTTTCCAGCATTCCAATAGGGACCAAGCCCCATAAGCGCTAAGTTGTTTTGTAAACATTC
>CAXMTQ010000553.1:0-553 GCA_964196205.1 uncultured Desulfobacula sp. | reverse complement strand
GATATTCAGGTGCTGTTTCAGGTAACTTACTGTTTCCTCTCTGGAAACAGGTTACAATCGGGCACACATCGGGTCAAATCTCTATTTGACTCTTGATAGATATTTCAATAACGAGAATGAACCGGTTAATACCGTTTATTTTTGTGTTCATGGCGGCTCCGTCGCATTCAACTATATTTCCAGACAAGTTTCATTTAGAACATTCTCTCTCATTTAATCTACTAATATACCAACTTGAATATCACTTTTTCCAGGGTCAAGTATAATTATCCAATCAAGGATTTTTCCGGGTCTGAAATTGTACAAGATACTATTTGTATTCTTAATGATTTTAAATAGAAAAATAATCTTGCTTGGAATGGGTTTTGAAATAGTAAAAAGGTGTTTAATGTGTCTATCATTAGTGACTCATGAAATTTGACTTTTTGCCCACACTTTCATCTTCCAGTAGTCGTTTTTTTGCTCAATTAAAAAGTTACACACACTTGCATCAGTTTGCAGTATTTTTTGACAAAAATTTAGTGAAGTATACTTTTGGTATCTTTAAGTATTC
>CAXMTQ010000552.1:0-555 GCA_964196205.1 uncultured Desulfobacula sp. | reverse complement strand
CAACACTGAAAGTGGCGAGAATTGTTGTCATTGTTCGAGTTGCGGGTTACGAGTTACGCCCCGGTTAAATTCGCTGCGCCTTTGTTAAATACGCCTTGCTGTCATTGACATGAATTTAACTTGGCAAGCTCCTTTTCTACGAAAAATTTAACGGGGTAAAGGTTACGGGATGCGCCCCGGTTAAATACGCTACTCTGTTGCTATCGCAAATTTAACAGGGTAAAGGTTGCGGGTTATCAAATTTCGTTTTATAAGCCTTGACATATTCATGAACTTAGGGTATTTTTTCATGAAAATTGGTTTAAGGGAGAATCCATATGGCAAATTTGCAAATCAAAGGAATCAAAGACGAGCTGTATGCCCAGATAAAAAATCTGGCTGCTTCGCAAAACCGGTCAGTGAGTCAACAGGTTCTTTTCTTGATAAGAGAGCATCTTAGCAAAAAAAAGCACCTCGACTCAACAAACACTCCTGCCCGGGTTCTATTGGAACTTTCCGGTTCATGGGAAGATAACAGGAAACCGGAAGATATTGTTAAAGAAATAAAACGTGCCA
>CAXMTQ010000551.1:289-556 GCA_964196205.1 uncultured Desulfobacula sp. | reverse complement strand
AAAAGGAGTGGATAAAATGATCCAGCGCGGGCTACGCAATGTTCAGCGCCTTATTGATCTGCAGGAAAAAGCAGATGATATATTAACCCAGGAGGTAGAAAATATTTCCCGGGAATACCAGCAGTTAACTTATTTTATTGAAACAACAATATTCCTGCTTGATAATGTCCAGGATCAAAACAGCCGTTTTTCTGAATTGACAGGGATAATTCTTGAACGCCTTGAAGATATGATTTCCCACAAAGAGTTCCATGAAGAAAAATTGCA
>CAXMTQ010000551.1:0-233 GCA_964196205.1 uncultured Desulfobacula sp. | reverse complement strand
CTTTTGTTACAGATTTTGATGACACGCTTTCCATTCTTATGGATAAAGAGGTTTTAACCAAAGCCTGCAGTGGTCTTTTAAAAAATGCCATTGAAAATACCCCGGACCATGGAACTATTTTTATCAAGACTGAATTTGTGAACAATAAAATTGAAATTCAATTTAAAGATTATGGTGTTGGCATCACAAAAGAAAACCAGGGTTTGATATTTGGGGGGTTTTTCCATACCCAG
>CAXMTQ010000550.1:0-556 GCA_964196205.1 uncultured Desulfobacula sp. | reverse complement strand
ACTTTTTTATTGGGATCTCCATAATAGGCTGCCATATATTTAATGTCTTTGGCAGAAACTCCCGATAATTCTTCTACTTTTTCGGGGGAATAATCTTCTAAGAACTCTTTATAAGCTTCAAAATCAATTTTTTCAGGTTTGTCGGTAAATGAATAATGATCTTCTAAACCATAGCCCATATTTGTTGAGCCTTTGCTTATGCTACAATGTTTATCTACAAACGATTTGTTTACCCAACCATTTTTTATTATTTCGTAGCAAATGGCATTAGCCACAGCTAAATCTGTTTGGGGTTTGAATAAAATAGATTTATCTGACGCCATACTAGTTCTAGTAGTACGCGTGGCAAAATCGATAATTTTAACACCTCTTTTTAAGCGTTGATCTAACATTCTAGAAAAAAGTACTGGATGCATTTCTGCCATATTGTTTCCCCATAACACAAAAACATCAGCGTGATCAATATCTTCGTAACATCCCATAGGTTCATCTACACCAAAAGAAGTTAAGAACCCAGTTACCGCACTTGCCATACATAAACGGGCATTTGCTTCTA
>CAXMTQ010000549.1:0-556 GCA_964196205.1 uncultured Desulfobacula sp. | reverse complement strand
GGAAGGTGTGGCTTCATTGGGTGGTTATGCCGATGTCTTCCAGCTCAATGTACTGGCCTCCGGTGTGGTTCCACAGATATCCGTCATCATGGGTCCATGCGCAGGTGGCGCAGTGTACTCTCCGGCCATGACCGATTTTATTTTCATGGTGAAAGATAGTTCCTATATGTTTGTTACGGGTCCGGATGTGGTCAAAACAGTCACCCATGAGGAAGTCACGGCGGAACAACTGGGGGGTTTGCGATCGTGCCTACGAAAACGATGTGGAAACATTAATGATGGTTCGCCGGTTCATTAACTACCTGCCGGCCAATAATCGCGAGCTTCCTCCATTCCGCCCAACACCCGACCGGGCCAACAGGATGGAGAAATCACTCGATACCCTGGTTCCTGACAACCCCAACGTGCCTTACGATATGAAGGAGTTGATCTACAAGGTTGCTGACGATAACGAGTTTTGGGAATTACAGCCCGACCACGCACAAAACATTGTCATTGGTTTTGTTCGTATGGACGGGTGTTCGGTGGGTGTGGTGGCGAACCAACCCATGGTTCT
>CAXMTQ010000548.1:0-557 GCA_964196205.1 uncultured Desulfobacula sp. | reverse complement strand
CCATTGTTACAATATCCGGAGGAATAAGCAGAAAATCGGCTGGAAAGGAAAAATATGAATTTAAAATATATTAAAGAATACAGAGATGCTGACCTTGCAAAAATTATAATTAAAGCAATAAAGGCTGAGAGCAAAAAAGAGCTGGCTCTCATGGAGGTATGCGGCACTCATACCATGTCCATTTTCCGGCATGGAATCAGAAGTGTTTTACCATCTAACATCACTCTTTTGACCGGCCCTGGGTGCCCTGTATGCGTCACAGCCCAGAAAGATATTGATGCTTTTGTAGAATTTGCAAGATTAGAAAATGTTATTGTAACAACCTTTGGAGATTTAATGAAGGTTCCAGGATCCGGGTCAAGCCTTGCAAATGAAAAAGCCCTTGGTGCTGATGTAAAAATTGTCTACTCCATGTTTGATGCCATGGAGATTGCAAAGAATAACCAGGATAAGGAAGTGGTCTTCTGCGGCGTGGGATTTGAGACCACAATCCCCACCATTGCAGCAGGTATTTTATCAGCCGAAAATGAAGGGATTAAAAATTTCACTGTTTACTC
>CAXMTQ010000547.1:0-557 GCA_964196205.1 uncultured Desulfobacula sp. | reverse complement strand
ATCCCTTCCTCAATATTTTCCAGGGAAGTGGCATAGGAGAACCGGAGGTATCCTTCTCCATTGTGGCCAAAATCGATTCCGGGAGCCACTCCCACGTGGGCTTTCTCCAGGATGTCGAAAGCCAGTTTATAGGAATCACCGGATATGTGCCTGGCATTGGCAAAAACATAAAACGCCCCGGTGGGTTCCACAGTGATACCGAATCCAATTTCCTTTAACCGGGCGATCATGAAGCGTCGACGTTTGTCGTAAATACCCTTCATTCGGGCCACATCATCCCCGGCTTCTTTTAACGCGGCAATACCCGCCTGTTGAACCATGGAGTTGGCGGAAATAAAAAAGTTTTGCTGCAGCTTTTGCATGGGCCGGATAAAGGGCTTTGGCGCGATCACGTAGCCCAACCGCAGGCCGGTCATGGCAAAAAGTTTTGAAAAACCGTTTAATACAAAGGCCTGATCGGTGAATTCTAAAATCGAATGCTCTTTTCCCTCGTAAACCAGTCCATGATAAATTTCATCGGATACGATATAAGGGGAGTTCGGAGCATCCACCAGGGC
>CAXMTQ010000546.1:0-559 GCA_964196205.1 uncultured Desulfobacula sp. | reverse complement strand
TAAAGGTCATAAATTGCATTAGCTAAGAGGCCGATTGCCTGTATGATCTATCAAAAAGTATAGGGGTTTTTGACCTCTTTTTATATATTAGGAAGTGTCCAACTATATGTAAGGCTCCCACAAGAATAAAAAATACTTTGGGAGCTATGATGTGCATAGTTTAAGGGGGGTTTCCATTTTTAAAATCCTCCTGCATAATGTTGACACATTAATTGCACAAACATATTGCCGCCAATATTATTATCTGGACCGTAGTAGAATTGTATTGCGATATAAATTCAAGTTTAGTCGAAATGCCTTAGCTCAGATTACAGAATAAAAATATCATGTAATGGGCTTCCTATTTTTCCAATAAATAAAATAAGAAATTTTTGAAATGTCTGTTTTAGATTAATGAATACTTAAGATTACTTGCATTAATCATGACAACTTAAAGACACCTGGAAAGTTTAAGATAGGATAATAATACTTGAGTATAGTTTTCCAGCTAATTTACGTTTTTATATTTATAATTTTTGATCTATAAATTTATTAAGATTTTTAAATCCTTCTTGCATCA
>CAXMTQ010000545.1:301-560 GCA_964196205.1 uncultured Desulfobacula sp. | reverse complement strand
GGATGAGTGGATTACCGCACATATTAGTCCATAATTTTTTCCCAAAAATATTTTCGGATTTGAATGAATGTAAGGTATGTAAGAAGGGGGGCTAGTTGCCTTTCTGAGAGGCGGTTCTTCTGTAAGGGAGTAATGACCGTCCCCCTTTGATTGAGAAAGGAGTCTCTTAAATTTTCACTAAAAAAGATTACTAGTTACTTTCTGGGACATCCCATCTCTGAATCTGGATTAATCTTATCAATGCACCCAGGCTGTGATA
>CAXMTQ010000545.1:0-256 GCA_964196205.1 uncultured Desulfobacula sp. | reverse complement strand
CATGCCATGCACCTACTAACCACAGCCCAAATCACGCCCTATACACCCTCCATGCACCATATATAAAAAACAGGCTACGGCAATAAGCTATAACCCGTTGTTTTATATGGCGCGCCCGACAGGATTCGAACCTGTGACCCCTGCCTTCGGAGGGCAATTTCAAACCCTTTAACTATCGGTGTTTCAGAGTGTAACTAATTGTTCTATAATACATATAGAATCATACTGGTTCACAGAAGATCATGGAGGGTCTGCG
>CAXMTQ010000544.1:0-560 GCA_964196205.1 uncultured Desulfobacula sp. | reverse complement strand
GCTGTCCAGGCGGAGATACATCAGACAGCACCACATAGACCAGGGCAAAAATCCCCCCGGTGCCTATACCCTGAAAAATACGTGTTATAACTAAAAACCACATGGACGTAGATGCCCCTGCTGCCACAGAAGCAATGATAAATAATAGAATTGAAAATAAAAACAGCTTTTTAGTGGCAAAAAGATCGGAAAGCTTGCCAAATACCGGTAAAGAAACTGCCCTGGCAAGAAAATAGGATGAATATGCCCAGGCATAAAGTTGAAGCCCTCCAAGATCAGCAATGATTGTAGGCATCGCCGCTGTCATAACCAATGCATCCAATGCACCTAAAAAAAGGGCCAGCAGTGATGCCCCAATGATAAAAAGCTTTTTCCGGTCGATCTTTTCTTTAGAATTCATCATTTTAATGCATTTGCAACCTGACTTTTAATTGTGATAATTAATCCTGTCAAAGCATTCAGGGACTATTACGGTTTCGCTAAAAAAATGCAAATGCTTTCTGGATAGGTTTCACAAAGAATTTGTTTAAAATTGGTATAACGAAATGTATCAAACCACC
>CAXMTQ010000543.1:0-560 GCA_964196205.1 uncultured Desulfobacula sp. | reverse complement strand
ATGCAAATGATAATATAAAAATTAAATGCTCATCTTTAAATAAAGAATTCAGTCCAGAAGAAATTTCTGCACAGGTACTTCGAAAATTAATCAATGATGCAACAACTTACTTAGGACAAGAAGTAAACCAGGCAGTTATTACTGTACCTGCATATTTTAATGATTCACAACGTCAAGCAACAATGGATGCTGGAAAAATTGCAGGTATTGAAGTTTTACGAATTATTAATGAACCAACAGCGGCATCCCTAGCGTATGGTTTAGATAAAAAAGAAAACCAAACAATTTTAGTTTTTGATTTAGGTGGTGATGATTTTGATAAGACGTTAGTGGATTGGTTAATGAAAGATTTCTTAGACCGTGAAGGTATTGACTTAGGAGAAGATATTCAAGCACTTCAACGATTAACTGAAGCTGCCGAAAAAGCTAAAATGGAATTATCAACTGTTGAAAAAACACAAATCCACTTACCTTTTATTACAGCAGATAAAACTGGTCCTAAACATATTGAAAAAGAGCTAACACGTGAACTTTTCGAAGATTTATGTAAGGGATTAATT
>CAXMTQ010000542.1:0-561 GCA_964196205.1 uncultured Desulfobacula sp. | reverse complement strand
TAAGCTCCTCTTCAAGCCCTAATTGTGAGCATAGCTCTTCTTCGAACCTGTGTTAGAAAATAATTTAATCCGTTTTTTATGTAAAACTTTTGTCAAATTCTTAATAAATCTATTATTCCCCTGCTCTTAAATTGTATATTGTCAACATTTTAAATGGTGCCCGACTGGAAATCACAAATTTACCTAATTTTCAAGTTTTTTGGTCAGACACTAAATAATTAAATCCAAAATTTGATTTATGACTAAAAAATCAGAAAATATGCAAAACAGCAATGACATCGCAATTGTCGGTATGGGATGTATTTTCCCTAAATCCAGGAATTTAAAAGAGTATTGGCATCTTTTGTTTAATGGGATTGATGCAGTTGAAAATATTCCTGAAGATACACATTGGAAAATAGAAGACTATTTTGATGAGGATCCTGCAAAACCCGACCACACCTATTGCAAAAGAGGTGGTTTTCTACCCAATATCAATTTTGATCCTCTGAAATATGGTATCCCACCTAATAATATTGAAGCTACAGACACTTCCCAGCTTCTCGGCCTTGAAGTGGCACG
>CAXMTQ010000541.1:0-563 GCA_964196205.1 uncultured Desulfobacula sp. | reverse complement strand
GCAATATCACAAATTTAAAATTTTCTTTTTCTTATCCCCTCGTTGATCATTGGCCAGAAGGAGTTACATCGAATCCCTCCCGCTGGATACCCTGCTCTGTCTTTCTCCAGCCGGCAGCCATTCCGTCTGATGTTTCTATTCCCACACCAACGAAAAACAATTCACCATCCTTTTAGTAGGAAAGGTCATAAATGGAACCTGTCTTCTCTATTTTAAGGTCATATGTGCCTGATTCGCTGCCGTCGGGATTGAAATAAGTAATCTTATAGTTTTCTGACTTTATACGGTAATAAGCCACTCCAATATCAATCATCAAAATTCTCCTATAATTACATAGTTTCTTTATATCATTCAATTTATCATGATATCTTCCCGCAGTTAATATTAACTTTCTCAATATTTTGTACCAAAGGAAAATATAGATGTAAACAAATAGAACTCAAACATATTTGCATAAGTTTAAACTATTGCACGTATTTGAAAAGATAATTTTTTATAAGACTTGCCCCGGTTGTCAAAAGAAGACATTGCACCTTCATTTGTGTTAAAATATAAGCGTCATA
>CAXMTQ010000540.1:0-564 GCA_964196205.1 uncultured Desulfobacula sp. | reverse complement strand
CATTTTAAAAACACCTTTTTATAAAGGTAGAAGGCTATCCCCAAAAGGACAACTGCCAGTATTGGCTTCGGATACAAAAATGCTAATGCCGAGGTCGCAATGATTCCTATATTTCTGGTGTTCGAGAACATCATGGCCAAGGCAGCTCCGGTTATCAAGGCCGCAATGATTTGATCAATCATGAGGTCACCTCCTTGCGTTTCTTTCCTGTATTCTTCTTGGCATATGCCTGGATGATCTTCCGGTATTCCTTCTGATCAATTCTTTCATAGCGGCGTTCGTTATTACTGGATATTTTCAGCAACCCTAAACTCAGAATTACGGCGAGTACAAACCCCGCTGAATTTGATGATTTCCCTTCAAAGAGTCCATGAAGACTGCCTGAGGTGATCGGTCCCTTTTCCGTGCCCATCAGGGAATCAATTTCCTCCAGAGAGATCCAGTCTTTGTTGAAGATGCCTTTCCCTGTGTTGCCCGTCAGGCACAAATATATATCCTTGTCATCATTACAACCAATCCGGTAGGTCAGTGTGGATTGACCTGAAAGTGATGGGCATTCTCCGG
>CAXMTQ010000539.1:0-566 GCA_964196205.1 uncultured Desulfobacula sp. | reverse complement strand
ATCAAATTATAGAAACAAGACTTAAAAATTTAGGAGGTAAATTTAATGACCACTTTAGTAGTTGGACACAAGAACCCGGACACTGATTCAGTTTGTGCAGCAATTGCACTTTGCGACCTTAAAAAAAAACTGGGTGAAGATATTGTTCCTGTTGTGCAGGGCAAACTCAATCCTGAATCTAAATTTGTACTTGAAAAATTCAGCGTAGCAGCACCCGATGTCGTCACTTCATATGCTGGAAAAGATTTATATCTTGTGGATCATTCCGATCTTGCCCAGAGCCCTGACGACCTTGGCGAGGCTAATATTCTTGGTATTGTAGATCATCACAAATTAGGCGATGTAACTACAAGCCAGCCTTTGGAATGCTGGATATGGCCTGTGGGATGCACCTGCACCATTGTTGCATCAATGTATAAATATTTTGATATTGAAATACCAAAAGATATCGCAGGCATTATGCTTTGCGCTATTCTTTCTGATACGGTTATTTTTAAATCAACTACGTGTACTGACGCTGATAAAAAAATCTGTGCTCAATTATCTGAAATTTGCGGCGAAAGTGA
>CAXMTQ010000538.1:272-568 GCA_964196205.1 uncultured Desulfobacula sp. | reverse complement strand
CTGCCAGGTGGCGTATTGCGTATTCATGACATGGCAATTGATACATACTTTTGGATCTTCGGAAAAGTATGATACCATATTGGAGGCATTAACCACATAACCGAACAGTCCGATCACGGTTATAACGCTGCCGATTGCTATGTATTTTATTATGTTGTCTGTTTCCATGCTTAACCTTTTTGCTGATAGTCATGGTTAATAAAAAGGGCTTAATCTATTGAGTCTGTTAAATGCATACTATCAAATTTTTCACCTCCTTTTTCCTGTGATAAAATACTGTTATTTAAAAAACAGTA
>CAXMTQ010000538.1:0-245 GCA_964196205.1 uncultured Desulfobacula sp. | reverse complement strand
CAAACTCTTTTTCTTATGTTTAGCAATGTGTTCTGGATTTGATTTATAATTAGTGGTGTCCAAAAACTTAAAATATAAGTTGGACACCAAAGCTTGGACAGTTTCAATGCTGAACTAAGCTCTGAATTCTTTTTTAAAAAAAATTAAACGGATAGAAAATAGAGCTGCACAAAAACTATTTTTGAAAAATAATCATAGTTTCTGCAAGAGACTCCAATTAGAAATTTTTTGTTCAAAGAGTGTTT
>CAXMTQ010000537.1:0-569 GCA_964196205.1 uncultured Desulfobacula sp. | reverse complement strand
CCTTGCTTTTGGTCTTGCTGCATCTTCCATATTCCCGGCAATCATGATGGGTATCTTTTCTAAAAGAATCAATAACAGAGGCGCTGTAGCCGGTATGCTGGCAGGTCTTGGTACTACTCTTGTTTATATCTTTATATACAAAGGGTGGTTCTTCATTAAAAGCACAGCAATGTTGCCAGATATTGATGCCAACCATCTGTTTGGAATTAAACCACAGGCATTTGGTTTTGTCGGCGCATGTATCAACTTTGTAGTTGCATATATAGTTGCTGGTATGACTGATCCGGTTCCTCAAAGAATTCAGGATCTCATTGAAGATATCCGTGTTCCAAAAGGCGCTGGTGATGCAGTTGATCATTAAGGAGTAACTTAAGAATAAATACATGCAGTAACTTTATTGCTGCATATGATGATCGTAACATTTAAAAGGCTGTTTCTTGAAAAAGAAGCAGCCTTTTAATTTGGTAGCTACAGAAATTTATACTGTTTAAAAAAAAATAAATGCTGAGCTTTTAAACTCTAAAAATAAACAGATATACTTGTATTCTGATTGGCAGTGAATTATGATT
>CAXMTQ010000536.1:322-570 GCA_964196205.1 uncultured Desulfobacula sp. | reverse complement strand
GGCATAACGGAAACCTGTGTACATCAGGCGATCAGCAAATACGACCGTCTTCTTGAGCCCCAGACGTCGATAGCATGAATTAATCAATCCCGAAATCTGCTTTTTCTTCAAAGATTCATTCAAAAGGCGGAATGGCATACCCTCGGGCCGGATCTCGGCCAGCAGAGCGCGGCCAACCGTGGTTTTAACCAGGTTGGTTTCATGTCGTGTTTCACCATGCTCGGAAATAATGGTCTCATTGATGCGTA
>CAXMTQ010000536.1:0-247 GCA_964196205.1 uncultured Desulfobacula sp. | reverse complement strand
CCATTGGCCGGCGAAAGGATATTGTTTGAAGACATCATCAATGTACGTGCTTCGAGCTGCGCCTCAATTGACAATGGCACATGCACGGCCATCTGGTCACCGTCAAAATCAGCATTAAAAGCCGTGCACACCAGCGGGTGTAACTGGATTGCCTTGCCTTCAATCAGCACCGGTTCAAATGCCTGGATACCCAGGCGATGCAATGTTGGCGCACGATTCAGCAGTACCGGATGTTCACGGATTACAT
>CAXMTQ010000535.1:0-576 GCA_964196205.1 uncultured Desulfobacula sp. | reverse complement strand
ACTGAGGACTTTGCGGGTGCCGTCACTCAGGCGGGCAACATGGATAACGACATCTATTGCAGAAGCTATGAACCTGCGCATGAACTCGAGCGGTATATCCAACTGGGTCATGGCAACCATCGTCTCAAGCCGCATGAGAGCATCCCGCGAAGAGTTGGCATGAATGGTGGTAAGCGAACCCTCATGACCGGTATTCATGGCCTGCAGCATATCAAACGCCTCGCCACCCCGAACCTCGCCGACGATAATCCTGTCCGGCCTCATACGCAGGCTGTTTTTCACCAGCTCGCGCTGGGTAATTTCACCGTGGCCTTCAATATTTGCCGGCCGTGTTTCAAGCCTGACATTGTGTTCCTGTTTAAGCTGTAATTCAGCCGCATCTTAAATGACGACGATTCGTTCATCTTCCGGAATAAACCGCGAAAGTACATTCAAAAAGGTTGTTTTACCACTTCCGGTCCCTCCGGAAACAAGAACATTCAGCCGTGCCTTTACAATGCCTTTCAATAGTTCGCCAAGCTCAGGTGCGAGAGTTTTTAGACTGATCAGATCATCCAGTTCCAGGGGTACCTCAGA
>CAXMTQ010000534.1:297-578 GCA_964196205.1 uncultured Desulfobacula sp. | reverse complement strand
AACACCCAGTAACAGGATACTCGACAAAATCGGCGTACCTATTTTTGAAGATAATTTCATTATTTTCTCTCCCTAATTGAATTGGTTTCAATTTTCTCAAAGCGTGCTCTTGCCGACCTTTCGACCGCAGTCAATTCGGAACTTTCCGTTCGATTTAACGTTGTCATATCTTTATCCTCTAACCGGGCGACTCATGTCCGGAGGAGATTCGATGATCTTTTCCCGATCCACTTACTGCCATAAAGCGTGGCAATCCGGATTCGAGACAACGCATCCAGAAC
>CAXMTQ010000534.1:0-257 GCA_964196205.1 uncultured Desulfobacula sp. | reverse complement strand
AAGCCTCGATGATCGTGTAGGCATCGAGACGAGTGAGCGCTATCGCGACGGGACGGGCATCGAAAGCCGGGATCAGGCCCTGTTTCTGGTCCGCCTCAATGCGGTCACATGACGCGTTATCAAACCCACCCAGGAACTGGTTCCAGGCTTTTTCAAAGCGCTCGTCAAAAGTGGCCGCATCGGCAATGGCCCGCACAAGAGGGCCGCGTGAATAGCAGACGCTAACCACCCCGGCGAGGCTCTCATGCAACAGAGCG
>CAXMTQ010000533.1:0-580 GCA_964196205.1 uncultured Desulfobacula sp. | reverse complement strand
GAATCCCTGTAAAAAAGCATTTTACAAAGGAAGATATTAAGGATGCCGAGCATTTGAATTTTGCGGCTGGTGTCCCTCCATTTTTAAGAGGGCCATACAGTACAATGTATGTTACCCGTCCCTGGACGATTCGCCAGTATGCTGGATTTTCAACTGCGGAGGCATCAAACGCATTCTATAGAAGAAATTTGGCTGCAGGTCAAAAAGGACTTTCTGTTGCTTTTGATTTGGCTACACACAGAGGATACGATTCAGATCACCCTCGTGTTACCGGTGATGTAGGTAAAGCAGGAGTGGCGATTGATTCTATCTTGGACATGGAAATATTATTCGACCAGATTCCATTGGATAAAATGTCTGTTTCGATGACCATGAACGGTGCGGTACTTCCAATTATGGCTTTTTATATCGCTGCGGCCAAAAAACAAGGCGTTTCTTTAGATCATTTGAGCGGAACAATCCAAAATGATATTTTGAAAGAGTTTATGGTGCGTAATACGTACATCTATCCACCATTGCCTTCTATGAAAATTATCGGTGATATATTTGAGTATACTACTCAGAACATGCCAAAGTTTAA
>CAXMTQ010000532.1:0-581 GCA_964196205.1 uncultured Desulfobacula sp. | reverse complement strand
CGACAAGTGATCCTATTACCGGTCCAATTGTGAAACTATTCATGAGCAATAACACCTTCGATACCTTGAATATCTCTATCCGTAGCGGTATCTGATCTTGCTAAAACATATTTTGAATTAAAAACATTTAATCCCTTATTTTCCATCGCGCCCATATTAAAGTCATTCACGGCAACAATGTTGTAAACACTCAAATCATATTCTCGACCATAAGTATCTTCATCCCAACGCATGGCATTTTTTAAAGACAACATAGCATGATCACATTTATCGATATTTTCGGCTTCCACATAAATATTCAAATCAACTTTACGATTTGAAGTCGTGACATATTCATCCGTAATATGAACCAAATCACCAGCAACTAGAGCAAAAAGATAACAAGGCTTAGGAAAAGGGTCATCCCAGACCGAGTAATGCCGATTCCCATCAAGATCACCCTGCTCAATCGGGTTTCCGTTAGACAGTAAAATAGGATACTTATCTTTATCTGCCTCAACACGTGTAACAAAGGAAGCCATCACGTCGGGTCTATCTAAAAACCAAGTTATTTTACGAAAACCTTCAGCTTCACATTGAGA
>CAXMTQ010000531.1:0-585 GCA_964196205.1 uncultured Desulfobacula sp. | reverse complement strand
TTCATGAGTGCTATTAATTTTATTCAAAAGTACAAAAAAGCAAGTAATAAATTCATGAATACCTCTGTTTGTATATTCAAACTATTGCTTATATTTGCACGCATAATTTTGCGGCTGTGGTGGAATTGGTAGACACGCTAGACTTAGGATCTAGTGCCGAAAGGTGTGGGGGTTCGACTCCCTTCAGCCGCACAAATAATTAGACTTAATTAGCTTAATAATAGCTTTTTAAGTCTTTCTTATTTTTAGAATTTCTTTGCAATATTCTATAAAGTAGATTTCCTTCAAGTTTTTGTTCTATTTAATGGACTATTTTTCCTTAATTTAGAAAATTATTATAGGCACTTAATATTTTAAAACGGTTACCGAAGAGAATATATTAATACATTATAATCGAAAATTGATTTTAAAAATTTTAAAAGCATCCCTACAAGTACTAACTAAACAAAATAAACATTATGCAGATTTTAGCATTTCTTGGCTTTACATTATTAGTAGCCATTATTTCATATTTAGCAACTAGGAAAACAAATGAGAATTCTTCCGATGGTTATTTTCTTGGTGGACGAAGTTTAACAGGAGTAG
>CAXMTQ010000530.1:328-588 GCA_964196205.1 uncultured Desulfobacula sp. | reverse complement strand
CATTGATGAAGCCTTTTTTATAGGCAATTTCCTCTATGCACCCGATCTTAAGGCCCTGCCGGTCTTCCACAACCTTGATGAAATTTGCGGCATCAAGGAGTGATTCATGGGTGCCGGTATCAAGCCATGCCATGCCCCGGCCCAGAAGCTCCACATGCAAATCGCCCCGGTTCAGGTAGGTATTGTTGACATCTGTAATTTCAAGTTCTCCGCGGGATGAAGGCTTGATAGATTTGGCAATGGAAACAACATCGTTGTCA
>CAXMTQ010000530.1:0-246 GCA_964196205.1 uncultured Desulfobacula sp. | reverse complement strand
GTTGCTCCCTTTTGGATATGAGTGGCTTGACTGACAGCTTCAGGAAAGCCGTGGCCGAAGAAAATGTTGTCACCAAGTATGAGGCAGACTGAATCGGTTCCGATGAAATGTTCACCAATAATAAAAGCCTGGGCCAAACCTTCCGGCCTGGGTTGCTCTGCATACTGGACATGGATGCCCCATTGACTTCCATCACCCAGCAGTCTTTTGAACTGGGCATTGTCTTCCGGGGTAGTAATGATGAGA
>CAXMTQ010000529.1:0-591 GCA_964196205.1 uncultured Desulfobacula sp. | reverse complement strand
GGAGAAAGTGAGTTTTCTGCCGATCAGATGAGTGTACTTCTGGTGGCGGTCAAAAAAGACCTGGTAGGTGAGTATATTGATCTCATTCAAACGGCCGGGCTGAATCCAAAAATAATTGATGTTGACACTTTTGCTCTCCAGAACATTTATGAAATACTTCCCTATAAAAACAGGGAAAAAATCACACTGTTGGTTGATGTGGGAGCCTCAAAAACTTCTTTGAATATCTTGAAAGCAAATGTATCATTAATGATGCGGGATAATGTGTCTGGAACAGATCAGATTATAGAGGAGATCTGTAATCAGTATGATATAAGCGTTGATGATGCATATCATGCTGTGAATGGAGAGATTAATACAATTGACCAGGACAAAATTCAGGAAATAAGTTTAAAAATTGCACAATCATGGTGTTCGGAAATATGTGAAGTTGTCAATACTTATCAATCAGGTAGCAATGATGAAAAAGTGGAAAATATTGTTTTAAGTGGTGGAGGCGTCTTTGTAGAAGGATTTAAGGAGAGTCTAATGTCCGAACTTGATGCTGATGTATCAATAATTAATCCTTTTGAAGCCTTGACTTTCAATGAA
>CAXMTQ010000528.1:0-591 GCA_964196205.1 uncultured Desulfobacula sp. | reverse complement strand
ACATCCCCCTTCAGGTGGGATATTCTATATCATCAATGCCCATGATCCAGAGGAAATTTCCAAAGAATATCACAGGGAATACCGGATATTGTCAGCCCATGAGACCTGGCCGGGGCACCATCTGCTGGATATCTCCCGCTGGAGTCTTGAATCTGCTATACTCCGAGCAGTGGAACAGCCCATCTTTTATGAAGGATGGGCCTGTTTTGCCGAGGTAATGCTGTTCCAGAGCGGCTATTTATCAGGTGCACAGGACAGCCTTCTGCTGGCAAAACGACGGTTATGGAGAGCCATCAGGGGAAAGGTGGATTTAGGGATTCAAACCGGCACCATGAATTTATCAACGGCAATTGAGTATTTAACCAGGACAGGCATGACAAAAGAACATGCCGGACAATCAGCCCGGAAATATTCATTGAATCCGGGATATCAATTATGCTACACAGTGGGATTACGAAAATTTATAGAGCTGTTCCAGCTATATGGTAATAATAATTTAAAGAGATTTTCAAGGGTGGTGTTGAATCAGGGCGAAATCGGATTCAATGACCTGGAACAGATAATAAAAAAATCTGCTGTAATCTAACTATT
>CAXMTQ010000527.1:0-598 GCA_964196205.1 uncultured Desulfobacula sp. | reverse complement strand
ATCCTCCCCCGATATTTTGGACACCCAGTTAAGCCACTTTTTATATCATATGGAAATATTTCTGCAGTTAAGTATTATTATCCTAAGGTGGAGTATTCAGAGTCCAGAATCCTCAAAGATACCAAAAATATACTTTATCAAAATTTTGTTGAAAGATACTGTAAACAGATGCAAGTTATGATTATCAGTCATAGAACAGGCTTTCACAATTATTCTGAGTCAGAAGCATTCAAATTAACTCTTATGAATGCAACACTGTGTGATGGGTCTCAGTTTTTTGTCCTTAAAAACTAATTTCAGCTGCCTTCAACCAGAACAGATCCTGGGCCTGCTAAAGGCCTAAAAGTTTTTACTGAAGAACCACACAACGGGCATTCCCAATCTTCCGGCAGATCTTTAAATGCAGTTCCTGGCGGGGTATTTGTCCTGGGTTCCCCTTTGTCTGGATCGTAAACATATCCGCAATTGCTAACTTGACATTGATACATGTCTTTTGGATCGGCCATCTTTAACCTCCTATTTTTTTAAACACAGAATTGTAAGGAAAAAAGATAATAAATATTAATTTACAATTTAATGAAAAAGGTGTCAAGACAAG
>CAXMTQ010000526.1:286-617 GCA_964196205.1 uncultured Desulfobacula sp. | reverse complement strand
TTTTGGATTCTGAAAACTCCACCTTAGGATAATAATCCTTGACTCCAGGATGGGTGTATTTTCAACTAAATATATTGTTGATTATTTGTGTGATGAATAAAGTTTCCATCAACCACAAGATATGGTGCCGGGCTATAAGTCAAAAACCGCGAGACTGTTAATAATAGTCCACACCAAAGCAGAAGGGGTTCCTATTAGTTTTTTATTGTCTAAAAGCCAGTTTTTTTCATTCCACTCTATCTCCAATAAAGTTTAATGGAAGAATTTTTCATTTGAGTATGATTTTTCCTATATAATGGATTATCGCTTTACACAAATCCCAAATATTGAT
>CAXMTQ010000526.1:0-276 GCA_964196205.1 uncultured Desulfobacula sp. | reverse complement strand
GAAATGTCTTTACAGGTATTAGAAATATTGATACAAAAACTTTGATTCAAATTTTTTATGTGTCTGATCGAATAGTATTCAAATTTACAAAATATACGGAACCGCATAATTATTTGTTATGTTTCCTAATATAAATTTTTGCAAAAGTAGTAAAAGTTGTTTCACCAAATAATCAAGAAACTATAAATTACTAGGAGGACACCGCTATGCTTCAGGAAAGTCATTTTTACTTTAATAAAGCCGCTGATATTCTTGATTTGCCAAGTAATGTAAGGG
>CAXMTQ010000525.1:365-635 GCA_964196205.1 uncultured Desulfobacula sp. | reverse complement strand
CGTTAGTTTTGTTTTCAGAAAAATAGTATTTTCTTGATATCCACAAAACTGTTCCTGTCAAAATCAGCATACAACCCACAAGAACCCTGGATGTGAACAAAACATGTTCAAACTGTTTTAAACCAAACCCTATTATTGCCGTTGGAATAGAACCAATTAAAATCAAACCTGCCATTTGAAGGTTTTCATCCTCTTTAAAAAGAGAGACAACGGGTTTGAAAAAAAATGCTTTGAAAAAAAAATTAGCTGCAGACACAAGCATAGCCTTGA
>CAXMTQ010000525.1:0-355 GCA_964196205.1 uncultured Desulfobacula sp. | reverse complement strand
TGTGAACACTGATGTCAAATACAAGTTGTGATTGTGTGATCCCAAAAAGGATCTGCCCCAGTACAAGGTGGCCTGAACTGCTTACAGGCAAAAATTCCGTAAGGCCCTGGATAATGCCGAGGGTGATTCCCTGATATAATTCCATATTTTATCAATTTTTTCTTTTATTGCTCGTTAATTAAACCGATTGACGTATATAATTTGTGAGTGAAAATAGCAAGAAATTATAAAAAAAGCTTGATTTTATACATGTTCTTTTGTAACACAAATAGATAGTATGATTTACTGTAGAAACCTCGTGAACCACAATTTACAATTAACAGACATAAAGGAGAAAAACATGAGACTTTTAACA
>CAXMTQ010000524.1:0-635 GCA_964196205.1 uncultured Desulfobacula sp. | reverse complement strand
CTATCCATGAACCATTTACCCAATCGCAATTGCCCTCCTTGATTCAATATAACAGCGCGTTCGATGACATGCTCCAGTTCCCTTATGTTTCCAGGCCAATTGTAATGCATTAATCGTTCGATGGTTTTTTGATTTACTGTTTTTATTTTACTCTTTGCTTTATGATTGTATTTATTTACAAAATGATGAACCAGACTCTCGATATCATCAATTCGATCTCTTAGTGGTGGACACGTAATTGGAAAAACATTTAAACGATAGTAGAGGTCTTGTCTGAATTTATTTTCCAATACCTGTTTAGCCAAATTTCTGTTAGTTGCGGTAATAACTCGAACATCAACTTTTATGGTCGTTTCACCGCCCACCCGTTCAAACTCACTTTCTTGAAGTACTCGTAACAAACGGGATTGCAAATCAATTGGCAAATCGCCAATCTCATCAAGGAAGATAGTGCCTCCATTTGCTAGTTCAAATCGTCCAATTTTTCGACTTAAGGCTCCAGTAAAAGCGCCTTTTTCGTGGCCGAACAATTCACTTTCTATCAGTTCTGATGGAAGCGCAGAGCAATTAACTTTAACCATGGGTTTGTCTTTTCTGTCGCTTGCATTATGTATGGCTTTTGCAATAAGCTCTTT
>CAXMTQ010000523.1:0-637 GCA_964196205.1 uncultured Desulfobacula sp. | reverse complement strand
GAAGATATATGGGGCAAGCTTAGCAATCACCCCGGTCACAATGAAGAACAGGATTATGTTTGTGATGATTTTGTTTCTGGATTTTTTTGTCATTGACGCTCCTTTTGTTGATGGAATAGAAAAGCCCCAGGGCTGAGTGCCGAGGGGCTGTTGAGAGGGGATGAGTGTGAAAATCGGTGGATCAGCGTGAGGATGAAACTATCGGAAAGTCAATATATCCACTGTACATCTTGACTCTTTTTGATAGAGTGAAAACTCAAGATGTTGGCAAGTTATCTTAAACAGATTTATCCTAACTAGAATTTTCTGTGCTTCAGCGTTTCAGATGGCAGTTCACCAAAGAGTTTCCGGTAGTCAGCGGCAAACTTACCCATATGCCAAAAACCCCAGAGGCTTGCCGCATCGTTCACTTTTGTTTTAAAGGGGGCGCATTTCTTTAACTCTCTCCGCACAGCATTTAGGCGATAATTGTTCAGGTAGGTTTTGGGTGACAGTCCGTAATGTTCTTGGAAGGCATATTGTAGGGTCCGTCTACTTGCTCCTGTGATAGTGCAGAGTTGGCTGACCGTTACAAGTTCTTGGGGAAATTCTACAAGGTAATCTTTGATAAGTTTAATGGAATGTTTGCGTAAGTTTG
>CAXMTQ010000522.1:403-641 GCA_964196205.1 uncultured Desulfobacula sp. | reverse complement strand
TACATGACCAATAATGATGTTTTGCGCCGCATCCGTTACACCTTCAACTTTGACGACTCAAAAATGATCGCTATTTTTGGATTAGCCGGGCTGGAGGTTACCCGGGCGCAGATCAGTGATTGGTTGAAAAAAGAAGATGATCCTGATTATCAGAGATGTGATGATCAGCAGTTCGCGACTTTTTTAAACGGTTTGATCATTGAAAAACGTGGGAAAAAAGATGGACCGCAACCGGTAC
>CAXMTQ010000522.1:0-231 GCA_964196205.1 uncultured Desulfobacula sp. | reverse complement strand
ATTTTCAGGAAGCTAAAGATCGCGTTGAACCTGCAAGCCGAGGAAGTTCTGCAACTGGTGAACCAGGGCGATTTTCGTATCAGCAAACACGAGCTAAGTGCATTTTTCCGTAAACCGGGTCATAAACATTATCGCGAATGCAAAGACCAGGTGTTGCGTAACTTTCTGAAAGGTATACAGATCAAGTTCCGGGACAAATCATGAGTGCTGCCGGGTTATTTAATATCGACA
>CAXMTQ010000521.1:0-642 GCA_964196205.1 uncultured Desulfobacula sp. | reverse complement strand
ATGGTCCTGCTCCTATGTTGTTGGGCTTTTTTATGAATACTGCCATTGATCAGGAATGTGAAAAATATATCATACAAGAAGGACTGGAAAAAAAGGTGGAACGAAAAATTGCCAAGATATATGAAGAGAATGGCGTTGCTCGACCTCAATATCAAGGTAAACTCCCCGAAGGAAATAATGGCTTAGGATTAATGTTACTTGGCGTTACTGGCGATGAAGTTTTGCCTAGTGATGTTTATAATAAAATTAAATCAGAAACTATAGCAAAAGTTCGAGGGACAGAGGATCAAGCACAAAATACATGTATCTTTTCAACTGAATTCGCACTCCGGTTAATGGGAGATGTTCAGGAGTATTTTATTGCGAATAATGTTCGTAATTTCTATTCAGTTTCTATTTCAGGATATCATATTGCAGAGGCCGGTGCAAACCCAATCTCACAATTGGCATTTACTCTGGCTAATGGTTTCACTTATGTCGAGTATTACCTGTCACGCGGTATGGATATCAGTAAATTCGGACCAAACTTATCATTTTTCTTTTCTAACGGGGTAGATCCTGAATATGCCGTAATAGGACGAGTAGCCCGTAAAATTTGGGCGAAAGCAATGAAGTTAAAATACGGAGCTAATGATAGGGCCC
>CAXMTQ010000520.1:272-642 GCA_964196205.1 uncultured Desulfobacula sp. | reverse complement strand
GCTCTGGGTTTTTGCATGTAGATTATATGCATTTGATATTAATTATGTACGTGTTATATATTTTCGCACCAATTATTATCAATAATATTGGAATAATAAAATTTATGATTCTCTATGTAGGAAGTTTAATTGCAGGAAGTGTTCTTACAATGACCTATCATAAGAAGGAATTGTATTACAGTGCAGTGGGTGCTTCAGGTGCTGTTGCCGGTGTGGTTTATGGATCAATTTTATTAAATCCAAACATGACTTTAATGATGTTTCCTTTACCAATTCCCATTCCTGCATATATTTTTGGGATTGGTTACTTGTTGTATTCCATATATGGGATGAAAAAACAATTGGGTAATATAGGGCACTCAGCGCATTT
>CAXMTQ010000520.1:0-262 GCA_964196205.1 uncultured Desulfobacula sp. | reverse complement strand
CCCATAGTATTATTGCTATTATTTGGAAATCGATTAAAATAAAAAAGCCAAACAGATGTTTGGCTTATTCTTGGAGCGAGAGACCGGGCTCGAACCGGCGACAGTCAGCTTGGAAGGCTGAAGCTCTACCAACTGAGCTACTCTCGCAAACGCTGGGCAAATATACAATCCTTTTAGTTCTTGGCAAATATTTTTAATTGAAATTAGAGTATTTTTAAGAAGTGATAATCAATTTTTTATAGCCTAAATTTTTGTAGAATTT
>CAXMTQ010000519.1:0-644 GCA_964196205.1 uncultured Desulfobacula sp. | reverse complement strand
ATATCCCAGGGGAAGCTTGTTTTTCACCTGGTCATAGGCCGATCCTGAAATACAAATACCACCACCTTCGGCCAGGCCTTCCAGCCTGGCGGCAATATTCAGTCCGTCTCCGTAAATCCGGTGGTCGTCATCCTCTATGATATCCCCGAGGTTGATACCAATCCGGAACTCCATTTTTCTATCCTTGGGAAGGTCTTTGTTGCGCTCTGCCAGTTTGTTCTGAATTTCAACCGCACATTCCACCGCATCGTTGACGCTTGAAAACTCGGAAAGGATATTATCCCCTGGGGTATCCACAACCCGGCCCTGGTGTTCAAAGACTTTTTTTGAAATCAGTTTCCGGCAGGCCTTAATGGATTCAACGGTTTCAACTTCATTGTCTGCCATAAGCCGGGAGTAACCCTTGACATCGGTTGAAACAATGGCAGCAAGCTTTCGTTTTACATTTCGTGTATCCATATTGTCTTCCCCTGATATAGGTCTGTATATTCAACGCTGTTTGATATGCATGAATCCCGGTGCTGGACGAAGTCAGCACCGGGATTCATGGCGGCGAAGCCGCCATGAACACTACAAATCACCGGTTTTATCCGGTGCATTTTTAAGTTAAAAAAACTATACTATATGCAAGCCCGATTTCTCCA
>CAXMTQ010000518.1:0-648 GCA_964196205.1 uncultured Desulfobacula sp. | reverse complement strand
ATCCCTTTGGCCTGTTGACGTGAAATATTATAGGAGTGGATATCGTATACAATACAGACACCAAAACGATCCAGCATAGAATTAATACTGGTTTCCATAAAACTGTAAAAAGCATCATAATTTTTTAAACTTTTTTTGTTTGTTTCAGGCGTTGGTAATGTCTTATAAACCCGGGTGCCCCAAAATCTTTCAGGGGTAAGCGGCAGAGTCAGATCCCGGGAACGGTTCAGATCATAGACAGCCCGTGATTCAAGAGCCCATACTGTATTGCCAAGGCCTTTTATCATCAGGTCAGTGCCGGTGTCTTCCTCAAATTTTCGCTGATTAGAATCAAGTGCCATATGGCAAAGCAGCTCTTCAGAGACATGATGTCCAGCATGGATGGCAACAGCTATAAATGGAAGAGAAAAATCAAGATGATAGGCAAATCCTCCCAGGGGATCTGCTCCTGCAATTGTTTTTATTTTATTCATTCAATATTATATCGTGCCAGGGCAGAGGTGATGATATGATCAATGATGATATTTCAGGCATGTGGATTCTTGTTTATATTTTTCCTGATAAAAAACACTTACTAATGTTATGTAATAATTTAAAGATTAAGCCTTTTTATCAAACTTTTTTGAACCGTCTTATTTCTATAGGATA
>CAXMTQ010000517.1:351-649 GCA_964196205.1 uncultured Desulfobacula sp. | reverse complement strand
GCCGCTCCATTGGAGGGCACGCGAGAGACATTCAAGTCAATCGTGGGCAATGTTCGCAAGAGCTCGTCTACGGTTGGTTTTTTTATCTCCACGTTGAAGTGATCTTTAATAGTATGGTCCTGCTTACAAGGCGGATAATGCGTTGAAACTTACAGCCACCACGGTTGTTTGTGGAGTGTTACCCGGACGGTGTAGTCAGGATGGAAGAGGAAAGATTGAATTGTGCGCTGTGTGCCTGTTTTATAACTGGTGCGCAGAGAAGTGGAAAGCGGATCCCGCAAGGGAAAAACTTTCTGCT
>CAXMTQ010000517.1:0-320 GCA_964196205.1 uncultured Desulfobacula sp. | reverse complement strand
GTAAACGTAAATTTACGCCTTATAACGATGTTAAAGTCGCGATAAGGAATATAGAATATACAAAGCCTATAACTGTTTAAAAAAGTCCATCGCAAGATGGCAATTTATACGGAGAGTTTGATTCTGGCTCAGAATGAACGCTGGCGGCGTGGATAAGACATGCAAGTCGAACGAGAAAACTGATTAGTTTACTAAGATGTTTTCTAGTGGCGGACGGGTTAGTAACACGTGAGCAACTTGCCTCGAAGCGGGGGATAGCCTTCCGAAAGGGAGATTAATACCGCATATGGTCTTCGGATCAAAGGAGCCTTCGGGTTCCA
>CAXMTQ010000516.1:245-658 GCA_964196205.1 uncultured Desulfobacula sp. | reverse complement strand
GCTAATAATTTTGGTTAAGTAGAAAGAGCAGAATCGCTCTGTGTAGATAGCAGCGCCTGCGGCATAGTGGCGTCCTGAACTTATATGGACAGGAGTGAAACCTATGACGGACACGTTAAAATTTGATGACAGGGTTGTGGTTGTAACGGGGGCCGGAGCCGGACTGGGGCGATCCCACGCACTGGAGTTTGCTCGTCGCGGGGCAAAGGTTGTTGTTAATGACCTGGGCGGTGGCGCCCATGGGCAGGGCAAAGGCAGCGAGGCTGCCGATAGTGTGGTCGCTGAAATAGAGGCCGCCGGAGGCGAGGCGGTGGCCAACTATGACTCTGTGGAGCATGGCGAATCGATTATTCGTACTGCTATGGACAATTATGATCGAGTGGATGTTGTCATCAATAATGCAGGTATTTTGC
>CAXMTQ010000516.1:0-235 GCA_964196205.1 uncultured Desulfobacula sp. | reverse complement strand
ACATGCCCTGGGCGCATACAAGGTGACCAAAGCAGCCTGGCCAATCATGCTGGAGCAAGGCTATGGACGAATTCTTAACACAGCCTCTGCAGCCGGTATTTATGGCAATTTTGGCCAGGCAAACTATTCTTTCGTCAAGCGCGGATTGATAGGGTTTACCAACACCCTGGCGATTGAGGGGGGCAGGAAGGGCATCAAAGCCAATGTCATTGCGCCGGTAGCGGGGTCCCGGTTG
>CAXMTQ010000515.1:0-659 GCA_964196205.1 uncultured Desulfobacula sp. | reverse complement strand
GTTTAAAAACCGTTTCTAAAGGATATGCTTCTTTTGATTATTCACCTATCGGAATGCGTGAATCTAAATTGGTTCGTTTAGACATATTACTAAATGCGTTATCTGTAGATGCCCTTTCTGCGCTAATTCATGCCGATAATGCTCAAAACATTGGTAAAAAGATGTGTGAAAAGTTAAAGGAGTTAATTCCGAGACAACAATTCGACATTCCTATTCAAGCTGCGGTTGGTGCTAAAATTATCTCTAGAGAAACAATCAAAGCGTTGCGTAAAGATGTAACAGCAAAATGTTATGGTGGTGATATTTCTCGAAAAAGAAAATTATTAGAAAAGCAGAAAAAAGGAAAGAAACGGATGCGTCAAGTTGGAAATGTAGAGATTCCGCAACAAGCATTTATGGCTGTTTTAAAATTAAATGATTAAAGTGTTTAAAATCTTACAAATTCATTATTCTTTTTCTTAAAAAATTTGTACATTTTCGGTCTGAATAAAACTGAATGAAAATAATACACTTAAGTGCAGAGTGCTATCCTATCGCAAAAGTTGGTGGATTGGCTGATGTAGTCGGAGCTTTACCTAAATATCAAAAAAAAGCGGACACTACTTCAGAAGTTATCATGCCTTTTTATGATAACAAGTTTACACAAAATCATGAGTTCA
>CAXMTQ010000514.1:0-661 GCA_964196205.1 uncultured Desulfobacula sp. | reverse complement strand
TTTATGAGTGTAAAGCCGGAAACGGTTGAACCCGGACAGAGTATTCTTGACCTGGCTGAGCGATTCATTGAGGGTCGCTTTCATCGTTATCCGGTCGTCGACAACGGCCGCCTGGTGGGAATTATCAGCCGCCGGGATGTGATGCGGGCCATGGGAGCGGATTACCCGGTTTGAATTAGAAGATGCGGTGATGCGGCAATCAATTAGTATCACTGAAGGTATCTATAAGCTGTCGCAATTTGGATTTACACAGACAAAAAATAAGCAGTGAGCCTGCATTACATTTTTTGTTAAAATACGCCGTCTTGCAAGCGCCCGTAGCTCAGTAGGATAGAGCACTAGATTCCTAATCTGGGGGTCACAGGTTCGAATCCTGTCGGGCGCGCCAAACAACAAAGGTCACCTTCAGGTGGCCTTTTTTGTTTTGTGTGTCCCGGTGTTGGATTAGGACCTTACGTGGAACACGCAGAGGTTCGAAAAATTCGTCAGGAACGAATTTTCATGCAGTCGCGCAGCGACAAACCCGAAGGGCGAGTCCCAGGGACGGGACGAGTAATCCTGTCGGGCGCGCCAATTAAAACAAAATCGCCTGGTAGCCCTCTTGCTGTAGCCGCACATGTACGGTCATGGCTGAGACCGCTATCTTGACCTCAGGTAATAA
>CAXMTQ010000513.1:0-661 GCA_964196205.1 uncultured Desulfobacula sp. | reverse complement strand
GAAAAAGAGTGCTGGTGTTGATTTTTCAACCGGTATGCTCTCCATTGCAAAAGCAAGGCTTGATATCCCTGGAATTGAATGGATAAGGGCAGATGCACTTGATCTCCCTTTTAAAAACAGTAGATTTGATGCAGTTACCTCTGCCTATCTCATGCGCAATGCCGTTAATATAGGAACTGCACTGACTGAACAATTCAGGATGTTAAAACCCGGTGGTAAAATTGCCTGTCTTGACACAACACCTCCTAAAAAAACAGTGATTTCACCTTTGATTGATTTTTATTTTCTTAAAATTATTCCTCTGCTTGGCGCATTGATAGCCTCAAGCAAAGCTGCCTACACCTATCTGCCCAAGACAACAAAAAACTTTAAAACTGCTGATGAGTTAAAGACAATGATGATTCAGGCAGGTTTTGAAAAAGTTGCCTATAAAAAATATATGTTTGGTACAATAGCAATTCACTGGGGTACAAAACCATATGGAAAGAATCATATCAACTGAAAAACTCCCCATTAAATTATGGCTGGATGATATTGAAAACGGGGCTTTGGAACAGGCAAAGAATATTGCAAACTTTCCTTATGCCTTGCAACATGTAGCCATAATGCCCGATGCCCACCAGGGTTATGGCATGCCCATTGGAGGTGTCCTGGCTGCAAA
>CAXMTQ010000512.1:0-677 GCA_964196205.1 uncultured Desulfobacula sp. | reverse complement strand
CAACAATATGAGCTTCGGGTTAAAGCTGAGCAAGACCCCTAAGACGGAAATCCAAAGGCGCGTCAATGAGGTTGCAGATATTCTGGAACTGAGTGACCTTCTCAAACGCAAACCGTACCAACTATCAGGTGGTCAGCGTCAAAGGGTTGCCATGGGCAGAGCCATGGTTCGCAAGCCGTCCATCTTCCTATTTGATGAGCCACTTTCCAACCTGGACGCCAAGCTGCGCACGCAGATGCGCACGGAAATAAAACTGCTGCATCAAAAAGTTCAAACCACCATTGTTTATGTAACCCATGACCAGGTGGAAGCCATGACACTGGCCGATCGGATTGTTGTCATGCGTGACGGATACATTGAGCAGATCGGAAAACCCATCGAGCTGTTTCAGAAACCTGATAATACTTTTGTGGCCGGATTTATTGGCAGTCCACCCATGAACCTGGTTCAGGCCCGAATTGTTCATTCCGACACAGGGCTGAAGCTAAATTTTCCGGGAACACTGCGGATTCCCATTCCGGAAAAACCAGGCGCCGAAATTCAGGAGGGAATGGAGGTCATCATGGGTCTGCGCACGGAAGATTTGACGATTGATAATGGAGACAAGAAATTCCCGCAAGAATGGAAAGTGGATGGCGTTGTAAAGGTAGTCGAACCTCTGGGCGGTGAAACCAATA
>CAXMTQ010000511.1:0-678 GCA_964196205.1 uncultured Desulfobacula sp. | reverse complement strand
GAAGAATGGCTAAGGTAATAAAAAGCATTATTTTCTGAATCAGATTGTTTGTAAATTGTAAATCTTATGTATATTTGCAGTCCTTTAGCGGGCGTGATGGAATTGGTAGACATGCTAGACTTAGGATCTAGTGCTTCACGGCGTGGGAGTTCGAGTCTCCCCGCCCGCACACCAGAGAAGACTTAATTAGCTAATATAAAGCTTTTTAAGTCTTTTTTATTTATTTTAATTTTATCTTCAATATCACATTTTTACATATTATCCCAAAACAGTTCAAACTCTGAATCAAACCACATTGGAGTAGGAAGATTATGTCGGCGAACATGTAGTCGTACTCATATCTCGAACACATATATATTTCCCATCTCGTTTCTCAAAATAGGACATGTAATTTCCATTCTCTTTTTCGTTACCAGAAGAATCGAATTCGGTCCATGAACCAATCTCAACCGCAGTATTCCCTTCAGCAAAAAGGTCTACAACCTTATATACATTATAATTGTCAGTGGTGTCTTTTGCCAATTTATTTGCCATATTGTCTCTGATGGCTGCCTTGCCTGAAAGAGGCTGTTTGTTTCGGCTATAACTAATGGCGTCGTCGCTGTAATACGCAGCCACTGCATCAGCATCTTTCGCTTTTTCACCTGCAGCATATGCATCTTCCATCGCTTGTATTTC
>CAXMTQ010000510.1:0-681 GCA_964196205.1 uncultured Desulfobacula sp. | reverse complement strand
GGCCAACATTAATCCTCTCCCAAAAGAATCAGCAGATTCGGACAAATTTACTCGTGTTCAATAATGGTATATAAACTCAGAATTTCTTAATTGTTTTCAGGAATGACTGGCAGATCAATTAATCACTTATTTTAGAGAAATCAGACTCAAGTATTATTATCCTAAGGTGGAGTATTCAGAGTCCAGAATACTCAATGATACCAAAAATATACTTTATCAAAATTTTGTTGAAAAATACTGCTAACTAATGCAAGTATCCTTGACTTTCAGAAATGATTCAATATGATTTATACACGTTCAAATTGTTGATAAAAAGAATTTTCTACCAACTACAATATGTTGTGCCTGATCTAAATTTATGAAAACTGAGCCCTATGAATACAAGTCGTCGCTTTTAGATGCCGGGTTCAACCAAAGATTTATACCATCAGTTAACACTATGAGAAAAAAATTAAGGCTTCTAATTTTTCGATAAAATATAATCTAAAAGTTTCATAACATCAGTTCTTTCGAAGACTTGGATTCCTTTAGCTTTGGCGATTTTAACATCATTGGAATTAATTGGTTGATTTTGAATAAATACTTTTACGTTTTCAACCTCATGAAAAAGAGGTTTTCTTTCACAGAAATCTCTAAAGACTTCTATTTTAGCATAGGGTCCACTTATCCATCCTTCAATTA
>CAXMTQ010000509.1:0-682 GCA_964196205.1 uncultured Desulfobacula sp. | reverse complement strand
AAAATAGGATAGGTCATATTTAAAATATTGGCCTGGGACACCGAGGTTAATTCCACACCTTTAAAAAAACAATATACTGCAATACAATTACTAATAGTCCTTCCGATAAGATAACGGCTCTTTTTTATCTGAATTTTTTTCTTTTTAACAGCCATGAGGATCAATATACTGATAAATCCTAATATAAACCTTGCAAAAACAAAAGTTGCTGTATCTATGTAAAGACCATTGATCCTGGTCCATTTAATCACCACAGTGGCAAGATAAAAAAAGAAAGCAGAGCCAAAAACGCAAAGGTATCCAAGCAGTATTTTGATGTTAAGTTGGACTTTTAAAGGCAATATTAAAATATCCTCATTGTGATTCCATGGCTACAAAGACAGGATAGGTGATAGAGAAGGAAAGATCTCCTTATTATATGAAAAACCAATTAAAAATTTTATTACTCTTTTATAATTTACTCACAATTGATCTTTCTTGCTTTTTGTAGACACAAAGTCATGCTGCATTTTCGTATGTTTTCTGATTATATCTATACTCAAAATCCATTGGGCTTACAAGCCCTAAAAAGGAATGCCTCCTTTTGCAATAGAAACTCAAAAATACTTGCATCTGTTTGCAGTATTTTTTAACAAAAATTTAGTGAAGTATATTTTTGGTATCATTGAGTATTCCAGTTTCA
>CAXMTQ010000508.1:0-684 GCA_964196205.1 uncultured Desulfobacula sp. | reverse complement strand
CATTCCCCTTGATTTTGAAGCTTATAAGAAAAAAAAACAGAATGAGGACTGACCCCCCCCTCTTTTCATATTGGTATTAACCAGGGCGAGACCATCTTTCCATTTTAAATGTACGAACAATTTTTGCGTTATAGCATGTCTCCGAACAAATTCGGAAAAAGATC
This sequence comes from uncultured Desulfobacula sp., assembly GCA_964196205.1. Taxonomy (GTDB): domain Bacteria; phylum Desulfobacterota; class Desulfobacteria; order Desulfobacterales; family Desulfobacteraceae; genus Desulfobacula. The sequence goes on along the minus strand of CAXMTQ010000508.1, from coordinate 520 downwards.
TCTGAAGATCAGATCAAGAGTATCGGGGTAAAAGCATTAGCTTATAAGCCGATCGACCAGTCAACCATTTCAAGAACGATTCGTAAAGTTCTGACCCAATCTGATTGAGTTTCATTGCGAGCATTATGTCTATCTACAGTCGCTGTATGACTTTGTGCAAAGGCGTTTATTTCTTTTGTTATTTATCAGTGCACTGGATGCTACAACCCAACAAAAATCAAACCGGCACTCAATGGTTATTATCCTATCCTGAACACCTCAGATTCAAATTAAGTGTATATTTCAACACAAATGAAGGTACAACTTATTTTATTGACAACATGAACAGGTCTTATAAAAAATTGTCTTTTAAAATTAGGGCAATAGTTTAGTATACTATTCCATATTTGCTTGAGGCGCAGGCATGACAAATTTTTTCGTCATACATATGACCGATGATATGTGTTTTATTGCAATCTGTACACTTGAGAAAGTACTCGGGTTCATTTATTAAGTTTTCTATTATCAACTCAACCTCATG
>CAXMTQ010000507.1:0-689 GCA_964196205.1 uncultured Desulfobacula sp. | reverse complement strand
TTATCTGGGCAGGCATTCAGGCAGTAAGAAGAAAAAAGGTCTTTTCAGGATTTGGAATTATGGTTTTCTCCATATTTATCTTAACTACAGCCATAGTTTTTGTTAATTATTATAAACAGTCTGTCAGACTTAATGCTGTTATTGTAACAAAGCAAGCTGTAATTCGTTCAGGAATAACTGACACCTCAACAACACTGTTTTCTCTCCATGCAGGCACAAAAATAAGGGTTATAGAACTCAGAGATGGATACCTGAAAATCAAATTTTCCAAGGATAAAATCGGCTGGATAAAAACAAGCCAGGCTGTTATTATCTGATTAAAGATGGATTCTTTGCTCGTGAGTATAAATATTAAATCGGTTGCTCCTTGCAAATCCAATCATGGTTAATCCTGCCTTATCGGCAAGCTTTACAGCAGAAAGAGTAGGCGCTGCATTGGAAATAACAATGGGAATACCTGTTTTAATTATTTTGCCGATGATTTCCAGGGACATTCTGCAGCTTAAGGTTGCAATCTTGTCTTGTGTATCAATGCCATTTAAGAGAGTATCTCCTGCAAGTTTATCAAGGGCGTTATGCCTGCCGATATCTTCATAATAAAACAGGATTTTGGATGGATCACACAGCCCTGCACTGTGAACAGCACCGGTTTGATGAAACAGCAGGGAGTGTTTCTGGTGCATTTTAAT
>CAXMTQ010000506.1:0-689 GCA_964196205.1 uncultured Desulfobacula sp. | reverse complement strand
TATCTTTATCGATCGTAATGGTTTCAGCAGTTCCTAACATTGTAAGATCTGTATTTTCAAGAGAAAATCCACGCTCTTCAGATATGACAGTACCATTGGTTAAGATGGCTATATCTTCTAGCATTGCTTTTCTTCTGTCACCAAATCCCGGTGCTTTAACTGCGGCAATTTTCAATCCACCACGCAATTTATTGACCACCAACGTGGCTAATGCTTGGCCTTCAACGTCTTCAGCAATGATTAATAACGGGCGACTAGATTGTGCTACAGGTTCAAGAATTGGAAGAATTTCCTGAAGATTAGAGATCTTCTTATCAAATAACAAGATGTATGGATTTTCAAGATCAGCGATCATTTTGTCAGCATCGGTCACAAAGTAGGGCGATAAATAGCCTCTATCGAATTGCATACCTTCAACAACATCTACATACGTATCTGTTCCTTTGGCTTCTTCAACAGTGATCACACCTTCTTTACCTACTTTGTCCATTGCATCGGAAATGATTGTACCGATCGTTGTATCACTGTTAGCTGAAATCGTCCCAACTTGGGCAATCTCTTTACTATCAGCAACAGGTTTTGAAATTTCAGCCAGATATTTAACTGCCTCTGTAACTGCAATATCGATTCCTCTTTTCAGGTCCATTGGATTTGAACCGGCTGCTACATTTTTCACACCTTCACGAAAG
>CAXMTQ010000505.1:0-690 GCA_964196205.1 uncultured Desulfobacula sp. | reverse complement strand
GACTCAGAATAATTGTGAAAATCTGTTCTATGACTGATAATCATAACTTGCATAAGTTTAAACTATAGCTCTGATTTGAAAAGATAATTTTTTATAAGACCTGTTCATGTTGTGAAAAGAAGACATTGCACCTTCATTTGTGTTGAAATATAAGCGTCATAGATTGGTTTTTTTCTGATTTTCTGTTATTTTGGATTTTGATTCAAATTATACAAAAAGAAGAAATCATGAATCCAGAAGAAAAACAAAAATTAAAAAAGATCATGCACCAGAAAATCCAAGACTTGAAACAGCAGGTTGAAACCTTTAAAAATCTTTCGAAACCTGTATCTCCTGACAATGCCATTGGTCGCTTGACGCGTATGGATGCTATCAACTCTAAAAGCATAAATGAAGCATCTCTTGAAAAAGCAAAGCAGACCTTAGAAATATTGAAACAATCTGTTAATGAATTGGATAAACCTGAATTCGGCATGTGCAATAATTGCGAAGAACCCATTCCGTTTAAACGGCTCTTGATCATGCCTGAATAAAAATTCTGTGTGGCCTGTGTTCAAAAAATAAGTGAAAATAATCGCCTTTAGACAATCGTTCGAGACAATCTAATTAATCGCGGAGATATCCTCCCCCCAAACAACTGGAGGCTATGTTAAGCCATATTCTTGCAGATTAAAGTATATATATTGGTAC
>CAXMTQ010000504.1:0-693 GCA_964196205.1 uncultured Desulfobacula sp. | reverse complement strand
GGAGCAAATGGCAGCTCCGCAAAAGAGTGCGGATGGAAGTGTGATGGTCGAGACTTGTTGGATGGAACAAAAAAGTAATTCTTAAACAATTTGACTCTTGACAATAGGCCTTCTCATGGAAGTATCTTTAACTTTTTGTTTTTAGAAAAATAGTGGACTTCACGTTATAGTGCTCAGTCCTATCAAACAAAGGACTTATACCATCTATAATCGCTAGTATTTTTATTCTAATTGAAATCCTGATTCAGATAGCGCGAACCTGTTTAGCTCCGACTGTATTTATTCACTATATCCATTAATAAAAAACTCCCTGTACAGTAGCACAGGGAGTTTTAAACATAATAAGATTTCTGGTTATTGTCAATCGTCTCAAAAATCTCTTGTTACTCAGAGTATGATGTTTTAAATTTCATACCTTCCCAGGCCTTTGGATCATACAGGCCTTTTTGTTTTCCTTCTTCAATCCACTCTTTTCTCAGGTTTTCCAGGAAGTGCATCTTCTCATCAACCAGCTTTTGAAATGGCAGACCAACGATTTTCTGGGCTTTCTCTTTTGTTGAAAAATCAGGAGCCACATAATCAGCTGCATTATATTTTGCCAGTATTACCTTCAACTTAAGTCGTGCTTCCTGGCCCAAATTGATAGCTGACCCCAGGATTCTCAAAGTTTCTTCCGGCGCATGAAAAAATGAA
>CAXMTQ010000503.1:0-695 GCA_964196205.1 uncultured Desulfobacula sp. | reverse complement strand
AAGGCTAAAAAAACGTTGTTTTGCCTCTTCTGTGATGGATGCAAAGAGTTCGCTACTTCTTTGTGAGAGAATGGCAGCACCATGGGGATGCCTATGCAGTGCTGCCCAGCGGGGGAAACGACTCAAGGAATTTTTATCTTCCAGAATCAAATAATACGCGATAGATAGGATCTGGCGATAATTATCAGGAAAACAAGTCTTTAGGTCATCTGTCACTCCTGTGTTTTGCCCAATACGGTCAAAGAGATAAGTTGCACCGTAGAAATTGCGGCCAATTGAGGTAATCGGTATCGGCCCTCGTTTGGTTTCCCTTGAAATTGCCTGTACCTTTTTTTTGTGGGTGGGAATTATTTTCTTGGTTTCAAGATCTACTTTCCCGATACATTTGCGTTTTGCTCTTGATTGTTTTTTTTCTCTATCCCAATAGGATACCGACTCGTAAGCATAGGTGACCCCGTTTTTTTTGTTGGTCTGATAAACTATAGCGGCCATGTGTAATTCTCCTTTATCTCGTTACTATAATATATATTGTAACGAGATATAATGCAAGAGAAATCATACATATTTTCTGCAATTTTAGCTATTTAAACGTGTTTGATCGTTACAACTTTCCGGGAAGGAAGGTAATATATAATCATCCATATTGAACGTTTTTAAAATTTTATCACTCAATGATAATTATCCTTATGGTAACT
>CAXMTQ010000502.1:327-696 GCA_964196205.1 uncultured Desulfobacula sp. | reverse complement strand
ACGTAATCCGCGTGACCTGGACAGTCAACATGCGCGTAATGACGATTTTCAGTTGAATATTCTACGTGTGCAGTATTAATTGTAATACCTCTTTCTTTCTCTTCAGGTGCGTTATCGATTTGGTCAAAACCTGTAATTTCAGAAAATCCTTTTTTAGCCAATACAGTAGTAATAGCAGCTGTTAAAGTTGTTTTACCGTGATCTACGTGTCCAATTGTACCTATGTTTAAGTGCGGTTTGGAACGATCAAAAGTTTCCTTTGCCATTTTTTAATGAATTTTAATCTTAGTTTATATTAGTGTACAATTATATGCCTAAATTGAGCCAACGACGAGATTTGAACTCGTGACCTCTTCCTTACCAAGGAAA
>CAXMTQ010000502.1:0-317 GCA_964196205.1 uncultured Desulfobacula sp. | reverse complement strand
AACGCTCTACCCCTGAGCTACACCGGCGTAAAGTGTTGAATCCCATTTTAAAGAGATTCCGGTCTCCACAGGAAATTAAGAGCGGGAGACCAGGTTCGAACTGGCGACATTCAGCTTGGAAGGCTGACGCTCTACCAACTGAGCTACTCCCGCATTTTTAATTCAAAATTTCAATTTTAAAAACCCATAATATGGATTTTTATTCAAGTTCAAACGTACTGAACTTTCATTTTATCAGAAATTCATAAAATGAACCCCTAATAATAACCCTCCAAAAATATGGTGGGGAGAGCAGGATTCGAACCTGCGAAGACGTA
>CAXMTQ010000501.1:0-705 GCA_964196205.1 uncultured Desulfobacula sp. | reverse complement strand
CTCCTTTTTGCCTTCTTTTTGAATCAAGTTCTTCCAAATCAGGGTGATCAAGATAATATGCTTTGTATTGTTTAGAATCAACAGGAAGTGATCGGTTTCGGGAGAATACATGATCTCTCTCATCAAATCTGGATACATCTTTAGTAATTAATCCTTTGGTACCTTCCAATGCTTTCATGTTTGGTGAAGTTTTTCTGAATAAAAGGAAAGACAGCACTCCTCCAAAAATCAACATAACAGTCAGCGAGGTAACACCGAGGGTGGTTGAATAAAATTCATTTGAGTATAGGTAAAAGAAAATAATCACCAGAAAAATCATACCAAACAGTTGGAAACCACCAAATAAGGATGCTCTTTTTTCTTGTTCCCAAATAGACGAGATGAAAAAAACAAGCCCGACAAGCGCTTGTACAATAAGGGCGGTTGCTATAATAATGATCAGGATTGTTATCATATAGTGTCCTCCATATATGTTTGCTGATTTAAATTTATCTGTTTAAGCTTTTATTAAACAGTAACATTTAAAAAGGATACAGGAAACTTATTCTTTTGGATAACTGAAAATCAAGAATACTTGCATTAATCATGACGACTCAAAGACACCTGGAAAGTTTAAGATAGGATAATTATCCTTGAGTTTCAGCATTCAGAAATAAGTGATCAATTGATCTGCCAGTCCTTACTGAAAATTATCACGTGATTCTG
>CAXMTQ010000500.1:0-723 GCA_964196205.1 uncultured Desulfobacula sp. | reverse complement strand
GAGTTGGAAAAATATGGAATTCCAGATTATGAAGAGTTAATTTTTGTATGCGGGTCAAAGGCATTAAAGGAGAAACCTGAGGCAATCCACGGATTTGTAGATGCCGTTGACAGGGCTTTGAACTATACAAAAACCCATCCTGAAAAAGCCCTGGCCCTCTATTTGTCTGCTGTACCTCAGGCAGATAAAAAAATTGAAACCAAGGCTTTTGAACTGACACGGCCATATTTTGCAGAATCACAATCCCATGATCCTGTAAAGTGGCAGAAATTTGCTGACTTTGCCCTGGAACATGGATTAATTAACAACAAGATAGATGTGAACGAACTGATTCATAAATGGTGTAGATGTGAACAAACTGATTCATAAATGCTAATGACTACATTTTAAATAAGGAGAAATATAATGGAAATAAACCCTTCCGGTATCTGGAATGATCTTGATACCATCCGTAAAAACACCCCTTTGGTACATAACATCACCAATTATGTAGTGATGAACACCACTGCCAATGCCCTGCTGGCCCTTGGCGCATCCCCTGTCATGGCCCATGCCGAACCAGAAGTTGCCGACATGGTCAATATTGCCAATTCCCTGGTAATTAATATCGGCACTTTAAGTGATCCCTGGATCAATGCCATGTTCAAGGCTGCAGCCCGGGCCAGGGAAAAAAATATCCCCATTATACTTGACCCTGTAGGCGCAGGTGCCACTGAATACAGA
>CAXMTQ010000499.1:0-727 GCA_964196205.1 uncultured Desulfobacula sp. | reverse complement strand
TTCATTGACGATAACGTCCGCAATTTTTATTCGGTTTCCATCTCCGGCTATCACATCGCCGAAGCCGGGGCCAATCCCATCACCCAGCTGGCACTCACCCTGGCAAACGGCTTTACCTACGTCGAGTACTATTTATCCCGAGGTATGCCCATCGACATTTTCGGACCGAATCTTTCCTTTTTCTTCTCCAACGGTCTGGATCCCGAATACAATGTTATCGGACGGGTGGCCAGGCGCATCTGGTCCATTGCCATGAAAAATAAGTATGGCGCGTCAGACCGTTCCCAGATGCTCAAATATCATATCCAAACATCCGGTCGTTCGCTTCACAGCCAGGATATTCAATTCAATGATATCCGTACGACATTGCAGGCCTTATGCGCCATTTATGATAATTGCAACAGCCTGCATACCAATGCTTTTGACGAGGCCATCACCACGCCATCGGCTGAATCGGTGCGTCGGGCCCTGGCCATCCAGCTCATCATCAACCGCGAGTGGGGTCTGGCCACCAATGAAAACATGAACCAGGGCAGTTTTATATTCGAGCAATTGACCGATCTGGTTGAAGAAGCCGTGCTGATGGAGTTTGACCGCATCACCGAACGGGGAGGCGTTCTGGGGGCAATGGAAACCGGCTACCAGCGCAGCAAAATCCAGGAAGAATCCATGTACTACGAAATGTTGAAGCACACCGGCAAGCGGCCCATTGTCGGCGTTAACACCT
>CAXMTQ010000498.1:447-728 GCA_964196205.1 uncultured Desulfobacula sp. | reverse complement strand
GACATATCCCATTATATAAAAAAACTATAATTAAATGAGCAGATCCTTCATTAATTTTTATTGGAGATAAAAGCCTTCATCAAATTTAATGTTTTTTTTAAATTTTGTTCAGAGAAATAGTTATGATTACTTGCATTATCATGAATTAATCTTTCAACGGACAACTGTTTTTGTTTGTATCGGTATCTTTGAGTTTTTTCACTGTGGACTATGTCTTCCATGAGAAGGCAAGTCAAGTGTTCGATTAATACCCGATACATTATCTTTATGCTCCTTATTAA
>CAXMTQ010000498.1:0-311 GCA_964196205.1 uncultured Desulfobacula sp. | reverse complement strand
AAATTTTGAAAAACCTACAACGCGCTGATGTTGTGGCATGATCCAATATTGGCAAACCACAGGTAATCTTTCCTAAGTATCTTCTTGGAAAAACACCTATCTTTAATTACCCAAAAAATAAAGGCCTTACAAAGAAAGTTTGAAAATTCTTGTAAAGCCTTTATTCATACACGGTACTAAAGAAAGGACTTGAACCCCGTACATTTCTTTTAACCTGTTTTAAAAATCAGAAAAACCATAAGCCGTTAGAATTTCATCCACCTTGTTGTATGTATCGAAGATCAACATGCCACAAATTTGTTTACCCACCT
>CAXMTQ010000497.1:0-728 GCA_964196205.1 uncultured Desulfobacula sp. | reverse complement strand
AGCTGGTATTATATATCATTGCCACCTCAACAGGAATATCATTCTTTTCACCTTCCATCGAGATAACATTCTGAATCAACGCTTCCCGATTCCCATCTAAAAACCTAACGAATTCCTTTAATCCCTCATCGGAATAAAAAGATTCAGAAACAAACTCCCCTTTTTCGTCTTTTTGACGTTTATCAGTAATGGATATGGTTACCCCTTTGTTCAAAAATGAGAGTTCTCGCATTCTATTGGACAAAGTCTCATAACTGTATTCTATGGTTTGTGTAAAAATGGTTTCATCTGGATGAAAGGTTATAACCGTACCCCTTTCAGTAGTTTCCCCTATACTTTTCCCCTTTCATATTACTGTTCCCAAATTTTACCATCCCTATGAACGGTCGCCCTGAGATGATCTGAAAGTGCATTTACAACAGATACCCCAACCCCATGAAGACCACCGGATACTTTATAGGAATCCTTATCAAACTTACCACCAGCCCCAATCTTGGTCATTACGACCTCTAAGGCCGATACCCCTTCTTTTTTATGCAAATCTACCGGTATACCCCGGCCATTATCTTTTGTAGTGATTGAATTGTCTTCATTGATCACAACACTTATCGTATCGCAATGGCCACCCATGGCTTCATCAATAGAGTTATCCACGACTTCATATACCAAGTGGTGCAACCCCCTTACTCCAATATCACCAATATACATTGAGGGACGCATACGCACAT
>CAXMTQ010000496.1:0-730 GCA_964196205.1 uncultured Desulfobacula sp. | reverse complement strand
CAGCAGCCGGCCGATCCTGCCATAGCCACAGATAATATAATGGCCGTCGAGTTTTTTAATTTGATTGTCCAATTTTTGCCTCCCGAGGATGGATCGGATCCATCCTTCCACAAGAAATTTAATGATACCATTTATCAGTTACAGAAAAAACTGCCGTCAAACAAGATTAAAACCGTGGTGAAAACACGTCCAACCTCACCGACTTTTTCAAGCAGCATATCATGAATATCTGAGAGATATACGACTGGAAATAATAGTGATATTGGATCAAAAGCTTATTATCACATAAGCTGAGCTAAGCATCCCTGGAAAGAAAAAGCAACAGGAAAAGCAAATACAGAGTTTGGTTTTCCAGTAGTCAAAGATTCTTGCATGATTGACATCAGCTATTGTCGATGCTTTTTTATAAAGTATTATTTTGATATCTTTTATAATTTCAGCCTTTTAATACTACCTACAAGGATAATAATACATAACCATAAAAAAAATCAATCAAGAGATTTGTCTGATCTCATTTGGCGGGTATAATTAGTGGCTCAGGATCGCTCACATTTCCATATAATTCATTTTTCAAATTAAAACTTACCCATTTCCATTTGGCAGCAGGCGGAGCATCTATTGCAATCCAAAAATCGAGTCGTCATTTCAAAATATCTTTCCATAATCGCCTCTTGCTGGATTTGGCCATAGCTGCTGAACAAAATTAAAAAATATTCGATATTACGGTGCT
>CAXMTQ010000495.1:0-739 GCA_964196205.1 uncultured Desulfobacula sp. | reverse complement strand
CCGTATAAGAAATATCGGGATCACCGGCGATATCCAGCCCGCATTCCTTCAGGGCCGCCGCAAACGCCTTGGCATTGGCCAACACCGCTTTCTGGTAGTCGTTTTTAAAATGATTCATCTCGTAGGCGGCCAGGAGCAGCCCCACGAGGGTCCCCAGATGGTGATTGCTGAGACTGCCGGGAAAGGATCGGCGCTGAATGGCTTCCCAGAATTCATAGGGCACATCTTCTTCTCTATAGTTGACGGCGATGATACCGCGTTGGGTACCGTAAAAGGTTTTATGGGTGGATCCGGTCACGATGTCAGCACCCTCCTTAAAGGGTTGTTGGAAATAAGGTCCGATCAAACCCAGAACATGGGCCATGTCGTACATCAACAGGCAATCCAGTTCCAGTTCGTCAATTACCGCGCGGATTTCGCTGACCGGTTCACGGTGAATGATCATGCTCTTGCCCAGAAGAATCAACTCCGGCCTGTGCTCCTCAATCAATTTGCGGGTGGTTGCCACATCTATTTTGTAAGGGTTGTCCGCCAGGACCGGGAAATTAACCACCGCCGGTTTCTCCCATTTTGGATCGCGCATCACAAAATCTCTTAACGCTCCCATGGGCTGGGCGCTTAAATGCCCACCTTTGATGATGTGGTTATTCATTATTTTTCGAATTCGGCGCTGCTCACTTTTCCGATCGGCCCGGTTTAAATAATCCACCATGGCGCTGAAGACGGCGAAGTTGGCCAT
>CAXMTQ010000494.1:502-740 GCA_964196205.1 uncultured Desulfobacula sp. | reverse complement strand
CCTGGTAGAGGCTTTATGTATCAATAACTATGCATTAAATATAACAATTAGTACTCGGATAAATCAAGTGCCACAATGTGTTAGGGATGGTTATTTAAGAACAGTGTAGATACCTTGCCAACATCTTGAGTTTTCACTCTATCAAAAAGAGTCAAGATGTCCAGTGGACATATTGACTTTACAGGGAAGACTAAATGCTATCTACAACGCCATTTAAAGAATATTTTCTAAAGCTTTA
>CAXMTQ010000494.1:0-454 GCA_964196205.1 uncultured Desulfobacula sp. | reverse complement strand
GATTTTTGCGCAGGCTCCGCATACCACTGCTCCTCCGGTACCACCTTGGGCTCTTCGGTGTCCTGCACATAATTCGGGGTCATAATCTGGACGTTGTGCTCGTTGAATACATCGAGAATATTTCGATTCAGGCCGGAATAAATTTTCATCATCTGTCCGGCATCGTCACAGTAAACATTCAACTCGTAGTTAACAGCAAAATCCCCCAGGGACTGCTCCAGCACAAAAGGTTTTGGTTCACTTCTGATACCTTCCGTACGGTCAGCTGCCAACTGTAGCATAGCTTCCACCTGCCGCCAGGGCACCTCGTAGCCGATACCAACTGTGGTATGCAGGATAAGGCCTTTTGAAAGGGCCTCAGTACTGTAATTGATCACATTGCTGCTGAGAATTGTGGAATTGGCGATCACTATTTCTTCATTTTTCAATGAACGCAGGCGGGTATCCAGCACGC
>CAXMTQ010000493.1:261-744 GCA_964196205.1 uncultured Desulfobacula sp. | reverse complement strand
TAAGGTTTCAAGATCCACCAAAGCTACCCAAAACATCTAAAGAATGAAGTTGTAAAGTAAAATTCAAAACCTGTGCTAACAACTTAATCAACCGGACAGAAAACACGTCTGTACAAAATTGAAAAGCAAAATCTAAATTGCGGTGGTGGCAGAATCTTCGCGTTGCCTCCGGTTATCATGAACCGTTAAACTTTATTCTATGATACGTTTCATTTAGAGCCTTTCCCTTTATTAAAGGGTGTTGAAACCGTTCAAATTTATAAAGAATTCTAAAAATCCGATGAAATTCAAGCCACTTTTTTGATTTTGTTACTAAAATCTGATTGCTATGTTACCTGATTTTGTCTTTAACCTGTTATAATCTCATGTCAGAGCGGTTCTCTATATAATTCAGGCAACACCAAAACGATCTGAGTAAAAATTTCAAAAAAAGGATCCGCATCTGTATTTATAAATTCTATCCTGTGGCCGAGAAGAACTCCT
>CAXMTQ010000493.1:0-251 GCA_964196205.1 uncultured Desulfobacula sp. | reverse complement strand
GCTTGTTGAGATGCAGTATAAAATGACGGCATTGGCTGAAAATGTCCTTTATCAAATGCAATGATCCTTGATTTGGAACAAGTCGGTTCAAAGATACATTCTCCGGGGTTTGTATTACATCCAAATTCATGGCCTTCCTTAGAGACTCCGAGAGCTCTCATAGAAATTTCACAAGCATCATTGCAAGTAACCCTGACTGGTGATTCAACAACATTGTCAGGAATATTAACCTTTTCACAAGGAGGTGCTAC
>CAXMTQ010000492.1:0-750 GCA_964196205.1 uncultured Desulfobacula sp. | reverse complement strand
AGGCAGCTATTGGTGCTAAAATCATTTCAAGAGAAACTGTAAAAGCACTTCGAAAAGATGTAACTGCAAAATGTTATGGTGGTGATATTTCTCGTAAACGTAAGTTATTAGAAAAACAAAAGAAAGGTAAAAAACGTATGCGTCAGGTAGGAAATGTTGAAATTCCTCAAGAAGCGTTTATGGCAGTTTTAAAACTTAACGACTAATAATAAAAATTCAACATAAAAAAGAGGCTGTCTTAAAAGGGAGTTTCTTTTTGTTGAAATTCACGTCCTTAAATGGAGTAAGGCAAGCAACAAGTAATCTTGTAGTTGTTATATATGCATTACCAATTACCTTTAAAATTCAATAAATTAGAAGCCAACCTAAGGGTTGGTTTTTTAGATATAAAATATTGCATTTTATCTAAAAATGTCGTAATTTTAGTATGATGAGTATCCTGCAAGATGTTGCTAAATTATTCATTTTCTTGCATTATAAAATATACTGTATTACAGTTCTGTTTAGTAGTTCTTGTTTAACCTAAAACAAGGTAATAATGGAAGTTAAAAAATATCCAAACGCTTCTCTTGAAAATTATAGTAAAATTTTAATTCAATTAGGATTGGTACTGTCGCTTTTTATTGTTTACGAATTTATGAATATGAAAACATACCCAAATTCCGTAAAGGAATTGGTTGGTAATTTTGTAAGTGATGAAGATATGGAAGAGATTATAGAAATTAAAATTGTTGTTCCAGAAAATCAGCC
>CAXMTQ010000491.1:0-759 GCA_964196205.1 uncultured Desulfobacula sp. | reverse complement strand
TCAATACACTTAAAATAACGGAAACAGGAGTTTTCAGTTCGTGGGATATGTGATCAACAACTCTTTCACGGGCCTTGTCAAGGACTTTAAGATCTTCATATAATCTTGCATTTTCCAGTGAAATGACAACATAGTGTGATGCAGCAATAAGCAGATCTCTATCCCTGTCAGAAAACAGTGCCTCTTTTTTATTGAGAACCTGGAGAGTACCTATGCAATTTTTTTTGCGGTTGATCAAAGGGATGCATATGAGATTCCGGGTTTTAAATCCGGTAGCTTTGTCTACTTTCTGCAGAAATCTTGGATCACTATAGGGATCATTGATAATCTGCGCCGTCTTATTTTGAAAGACCCAGCCTGCCAGGCCATGGCTTGTGGAAATTCTGATTTCATCTTTTTTTAAATCCGTGGATACCTGACAATATAATTCATCATTGTCCACATCATGTAAAAACATTGAACATCTTTGTGTCTGCATGATTTGATTTATCTGTTCCATGATAACAGGAAATAATCTGTCCAGATTTGTTTCAGATGTAATGATCTGCCCGAGTTTGAAGATCTGTCTGTAATAATGCTCTTGTTTTTTATCACTGCTCATTGCATTAACTCCCGGGGTTTGATATTAAACTTGAATCAAACTTCATATCGATATCCCACACCATGGACTGTGGTTATAAAACAGGGTTTAGAAGGATCTTTTTCTATTTTTTTTCTAAGCTGTACAATATGCTGATCAAGGGTTCTGGTTGTGCCAAA
>CAXMTQ010000490.1:505-762 GCA_964196205.1 uncultured Desulfobacula sp. | reverse complement strand
ACAAATTGGCCGTATTACGCAGGAAGAAAATCTCGCCGTCGGGTAAAACTGAATCGCCATCAAGATCTGCCAGTGACAGTAACTCAAGCGCCGGCCGGTCAAGTTCGAGACGTGTCAGTACTTTTTCATGACCGATACCACGGCGTGGGTCCTCGTTTACCTTGTCCACCAGTTGCGAGACGGTACTTTGCCCGTCACCGACAACATGACCGGGGACGCGCTTGGCGACCGCGACCAGTTCGTTATTGACCACCAGC
>CAXMTQ010000490.1:0-450 GCA_964196205.1 uncultured Desulfobacula sp. | reverse complement strand
ATTGAGTGGTTTGAGCACCACCGGGTAACCCATACTGCGTGCCGCACGAACCGCCGCCCGTGGGTTATAGATCATGCTTTGGCGGGGAACCGGCAGACCCAGATCCCGTAACAGGTTATGGGTATCTTCCTTGTCACAGGAAATTTCAACCGCGATATTGCCGGTTTTGCTGGTGATGGTTGCCTGGATGCGTTGTTGATATGCGCCATGGCCAAACTGTACCAGCGAGTACTTATTCAGCCTCAGGTAAGGGATACCCCGCTCTTCCGCGGCATTGACCAGTGATGCGGTACTCGGACCGAGTTCCTTACGCTGCGCAAAAACGATGAATTCATCACGCTCCTCTTCGAAATTGAAATCAGAATCGATGTCATCAGACACCTCTTCTTTGAGATTTTCCGGTAACAGGCTTAGCAAAAGCTGCAGGGCAATACGCGCCGCCTCCAGACC
>CAXMTQ010000489.1:0-764 GCA_964196205.1 uncultured Desulfobacula sp. | reverse complement strand
ACAGGAAAAGTAATTTCAACCGGACTTGAAAATTTACCTAATAAAAAGAGTATAAAAAAACAGATGGCATCTTTTTTATTTAAGCCGGTTAAAAGCAAAATATTTGATCAGGCATCAAGAATTGTATATGCCTGTGAAATTGATGGTGCCTGCCCTTGTGATTCTGATGTCTGTATAGTTGAATAGTCTTTAGGAGTCGAAAATAAATAACTCATCGTTTTTGTATCTCTGCTCCAGGCCATATTTGGCCGCTCCTTAAAATCTTTTTACTGTTTTGCTGAAAATTGGTTTTTCTTTAAAACCTGGTCTGATTGATATATCTTTTTAAACATCAGACTGAAATTTTTCATTTCATAGATACAGATACCATCCACAGTCAGTGCTCCATCTGCCATTATTGAATAGTCATTTTTTATTTTTGCACAATCTTTTACATGAGCATGCAGTGTAATTTTTCTGTTTTTTTGTATGATCTGCCCTCTGTATATCCATTCGTGGGTATTCTCCGGGCTTATCTGGATTTCATATCCATCTGCCGGGATATTAAATTTTTTAAGAAGAAAGAAACGGATCATTTGAAGAAAGGATTCTACTCCAAGGGAACCTGGACAGACGGGATCCTGATAAAAATGGGCATTAAAAAACCATTCGCGGGGGTCAACCCTCTTGGTCCCTCGTATAAATCCCAGACCCTCCGGGCCGCCGTCGGGGATATAGGCATCAATCCTGTCGATCATTCGAATGGCCTTGGCCGGCTGGTTTAA
>CAXMTQ010000488.1:535-770 GCA_964196205.1 uncultured Desulfobacula sp. | reverse complement strand
GGGGCATCTGGTGTTAAATACGCAGCCGGGTGGTAGATTGATGGGCGTAGGCACATCACCAGGCAGCTTTGTATGAGAAAATTTCTGGCCGATCTTTGGTATGGCGGATAGCAGGGCCTGGGTGTAAGGATGTTTGGGGTTGGAAAAAAGCTGTTCAGTTTCGCCAAACTCACAGAGTGAGCCAAGATACATGACGGCAACCTTATTCGAGATATGTTCAACCACAGAGAGGTCG
>CAXMTQ010000488.1:0-521 GCA_964196205.1 uncultured Desulfobacula sp. | reverse complement strand
TGAAGATCCATCATCAGATTGAGTATCTGGGCTTGAATAGATACATCAAGGGCCGCGATAGGTTCATCCGCCACAATGAATTCAGGGTCGACGGTGAGAGCCCTGGCAATGGAAATTCTCTGCCGCTGTCCACCTGAAAATTCATGGGGAAATCGGTCCTGCCAATCCGGATCAATACCCACCTGCTGCATCACTTTAATGATTTTCTCGGTCACCTGCTGTCCATTCATTAATGGATGATGAAAGCGGATAGGTTCACTCAGCATATCTTGGACCGTCATCCGCGGATTCAGTGAAGCGTAGGGGTCCTGAAAAACCATCTGCATTCGGGTACGATAATATTTAAGCTGTTTTTCAGAGAGGTTGTCTATGCGCTTGTCCTGATAATAAATTTCACCACTGTTGGGCGGGTACAATCCCATGACGGTTCGAGCCAGGGTTGATTTTCCGCAGCCTGACTCCCCAACAACGGCTACTGTTTCACCTCTATTGATATCAAAACTGATATCATTTACAGCTTT
>CAXMTQ010000487.1:535-771 GCA_964196205.1 uncultured Desulfobacula sp. | reverse complement strand
AGCTGCGAATATGACTTGCTACTCTTTTGTTCTTGTAAAAGCACTCGATGATATTGCTGGTGATGCGTACATCGATCTCTTTTTTGATCAGCTGTGAAGTGGTCAAGTAAAAACGGACACTTTTGGTTAAGCCGCTTTGCGGCATGGTTCTTTCTCGTAGGCGAACGGGGTTTTATAACCCAGTGTCGAGTGCAGCCGAATAGAGTTATAGTAGGAGATGTAATCAAGAACTTGCA
>CAXMTQ010000487.1:0-456 GCA_964196205.1 uncultured Desulfobacula sp. | reverse complement strand
CGTAACAAACCTGTAATCTGATAACCGTTCTGATTTCAGACTCCGGAAAAACCTTTCGGTCGGGGCATTGTCCCAGCAGTTTCCTTTGCGGCTCATGCTCGCCACCATACCATACTGATTCAGTCGTTTTCGGTAATCTTGGCATGCATACTGGCTTCCCCTGTCTGAATGATGAAGTAGCCCAGAAGGTGGCTTCCTGCGCCAATATGCCATGGCTAAAGCGTCCAAGGTCAGCTGTTTTTTCATTCGCTTATCCATGGCCCAGCCGACGATTTGGCGAGAGTACAGATCAAGCACCACGGCCAGGTACATCCAACCTTCAAAGGTCCAGACATAGGTGATGTCCGCAGTCCAGAATGCATTTGGTTTATCGACATTGAATTTGCGATCCAAAATGTTGGGAGCCACTGGAAACGAATGCCGGCTATCTGTCGTAACCTTGTATCGTTTCGATAT
>CAXMTQ010000486.1:0-773 GCA_964196205.1 uncultured Desulfobacula sp. | reverse complement strand
CAATTCGCGGGCCTTGGGTTTCATGACCACTCCGTGCGGCAGTTTGTGGGTCAGGGTCCCTACCTCGCGAACCGTACCGCACGCACTTGGCTGTCCTGTAAGTGAAAATGGACTGTTGCCCGGAGTTGAGATTTTACCAACCAGGAGATGGATGTTGTAGACCAGGTTGTTAATCCAGGTTCCCCGGGTATGCTGGTTCATGCCCATGCACCAGAAGGAGGTTACCTTCTTGGTAGGATCACCGTAAAGGGAGGCCATGTACCTGATATCCCGTGCCGGGACACCGGAGAGCTTCTCCACTTTTTCAGGAGTGTAGTCCTTCAGGAAAGTTTTGAATTCTTCAAAATCTATCCCCTGAGCTTCATCTTTAAATTTGAATTTATCTTCCAGGCCGTAACCGATATTGGTCTTGCCTTTGTGGAAGGACACGTGCTTGTTGACAAAATCCCAGTTGACCCAATCATTGCGGATGATCTCGTAACAAATGGCATTGGCTACAGCCAGGTCGGTCTGGGGCTTGAACAGGATGGATTTGTCAGACGCCTGACTGGTCCTGGTTGTACGGGTGGCAAAATCAATGATCGTCACATCGTTTCTGCGTTTGCGCTGTGCCAGCATACGGGAGAAAAGGACAGGATGCATTTCTGCCATATTGTTACCCCAGGTGATGAACACATTGGCGTAATCAATATCCTCGTAACAGCCCATAGGCTCGTCCAGACCAAATGAGGTCAGAAAGCCGGTGACCGCACTGGCCATACAGAGCCTGGCAT
>CAXMTQ010000485.1:269-777 GCA_964196205.1 uncultured Desulfobacula sp. | reverse complement strand
GGTTATTTTGTATCGACTGTGGGTCGGGACGAACAAGTTATCCGGGAATACATACGTCACCAGGAAAAAGAAGATCGTCGACTCGATCAATTGCAACTGGTATAGATGAAACGGACCCCTTCAGGGGTCGCAAGGAACCGCTGGCGGTTCCGTTCAGGCCGCTTTGAGCGGTTCACAAACTAAAGCCCCCGGCTTTGCCGGGGAGACTCCCAGAGTTTGACAATTCCGGGAATATAAGAAAACCTCCTCAAATGTGAACCGCTTAAGGCATAAAGCGATGAGGAGGTTTTCAATGGGAAATGTTCAAAGTTCAAGTCACTCTAAATGGGAATGCATATATCATATAACCTGGATACCGAAATATAGAAAGAAGAAAATTTATAAAGAACTCAGGAAATATTTAGCTGAGGTTTTCAGGGAACTGGCAAGGCAAAAAGAGTGCAAAGTAATGGAAGGTCATCTTATGCCTGATCATGTTCATGTGATGATGTCAATTCCTCCGAAATAT
>CAXMTQ010000485.1:0-259 GCA_964196205.1 uncultured Desulfobacula sp. | reverse complement strand
GTTGGCCGAGATGAAGAGGCGATACGCAAGTATATTAAAGAGCAGGAAAAAGAAGATCGCAGAATCGATCAGCTAAATCTTTTTGATGAGTAGATTGCTTGCCACCTTTAGGTGGCGCATATTTTAATCCGCTTTGAGCGGTTCACATTTCAAGCCACCGGTTTTACCGGTGGTCTATGACTTCTTAGTACCTATGTCGGCGGTATCCTCACTTGTAAGAAAAATTCTGACAAAAAAATCAGAAATACTCCAGTTGACA
>CAXMTQ010000484.1:0-778 GCA_964196205.1 uncultured Desulfobacula sp. | reverse complement strand
ATCTAGAAAAAGTGATATCGTTGGCATTTATTTCATTGTTCTCGCACATTACTGCCGCAAGATCGATAATTGCTTTTAACTCTCTCACATTTCCAGGAAAGTAATAATGCAATAATTTAGTTTTCGCTTCTTCAGAAAAATGAATGACTCCCATTTTGTTTTCTTTGGTAAAATCATTTACAAAATGCTTCGCAAGAATCAGGATATCATTACCTCTTTCACGCAAAGGAGGTAATTCTAAAGGTAGTCCCATAATACGAAAAAACAAGTCTTCTCTAAAAGTTCCTTTGCGTACTTCTTCTGACAAGTCTTTATGAGTGGCAATAATAAGGCGAACATCTAGTTTAATAGGTTTATTCCCACCGACTCTTATTAATTCTCTCTCTTGTAAGACACGGAGTAATTTAGATTGAAGGCTTAAATCAAGTTCGGCAATTTCATCCAAAAACAAGGTGCCTCCATTGGCCTCTTCGAATTTACCAATTTTTTGACCAATCGCTCCGGTAAAAGCTCCTTTTTCATGGCCAAACAAATCACTTTCAATTAATTCAATTGGAATGGCGGCCATATTTACAGCAACAAAATTCTTTTTCCTTCTAGCACTGTTATAATGAATCGCTTTGGCTACCAATTCCTTACCAGTCCCTGTCTCTCCTGTAACTGAAATATTGATATTCGTTTTGATGGCTTTTTCCATCATCGAAAAAATTTTATTTAACGCGTCGCTTTGTCCAATTAGGGTCTTATTAAATGAATATTTTTGACCCAATTCTTCTTT
>CAXMTQ010000483.1:0-779 GCA_964196205.1 uncultured Desulfobacula sp. | reverse complement strand
TCATCAACGGTTAAGTTAATGTTTTCGAGTGAAATGCTCATGGTGATCTCCGAATTAACGTGAAATCCAAATATCTGAATATTCTATGGATATAACATGCTTCAAAAAGCTCCGCAAGTGAAAAAAACGAATGATTTACGAAAGCCTTGTGCCACTATTAAATGATTCGGAAATATAAAAAATTCAGACACAAGATGTGGTATGGAGTTCCTTTTGACTCTGGATCAAAAAAATCACTTCTGATAATCTCTCAGCCTAAAATTCTAACTCAAGGTTTATTATCCTATCATTGATTATTCAAATGCCGTTGAGCTGTCATCACTAATGCAAGTATGTTTGAGTTTCAGCCAATCAGCTTTATCTCCAATATAATTGATTGTTGCACCTAATGATAAAAAAAACAGGGAACTACATATTGTGGTTGCTTGTTTTTGAATGAAAGTGCGGACTAACAGAGGATAGTCCACAGGTTTTTTAAAATTTGAATCCTGTGCTTTATAGCAGTAAAATAATTTCAATCGGGAAATCCGGTCGCCTTTAATCACGCATCACGGTTTGTCCCCGTTGCCCCTTTGTGTTTGGCGCGATAACTCCGCATAAGCTTGCGCCCGATGGGGAACAACAGGCTGGGAGACAATCGGTATAGCGAATAAAGGATGCGCGCGAACATCGGGAACACAATGATGGCTTTATTTTGCGCGATACCCTTCAGCATCAGTTCGGCCGCCCGCTCGACACCGATCAGTTTGACATGCTCGCGTTGTTCGGCGTGTATGGGC
>CAXMTQ010000482.1:0-795 GCA_964196205.1 uncultured Desulfobacula sp. | reverse complement strand
TTCAAGATCAATAAGAAGCTGGGTTATCTCCTTTTGATTCAAGGAAGAGTTTGCTCTTACTGCTCCATGGCATGCCATTGAAATCAGGCATTTATCAAGCCAGGCTTCCTTAGAAAATTTATCTTTTTTATTTAAAGCTGTTTCAATGATATCAAGAATTATGGGCTTGACCTCTTTTTCATCAATAATGGATGGCACAGCTTTTATAACAAAAGTTGTATCCCCGAATGGTTCTATCATCATCCCAAGAGCGTTTAGATCATCAAGAATTTCCAGCAGAAGATCTGTCTCCTTAAAATTTAATTCCAGGGTTTCAGGTGCAATAAGATTTTGACTTTGAACATTAAGGGTTTTGTACCTTTTTTTAAGTTTCTCATAAACTATGCGTTCATGGGCTGCATGCTGGTCAATGAGCATTAATGTGTTTTGTGATTCTGCGATGATGTAGGTTCCCATTGTCTGGCCGATGATTGTGAGATTTGAGATTTGAGTTGTAAGATTTGAGTTGTGAGATTTGAGATGTGAGGGGTGTGTTGTGAGGGGCGATGGGGGGTGAGGTGCGGGGATGTTGGTTTGCAAAGCTGAGCTTGAAACATCAGGTTCAAAAGTTGACTGCCAGTCAGTTACCGGCTGTTCAACCCTGCTTGTCTGTTCCAATGCAGTTCTATCTAAACCTGTCTGGTCAAATTCAGTATGATCAGATGCAGGCGGATCAAATTTCAAGGCATTGTCAATATATTCAAATTTCTCTTCAGGGATGGTTTTTATATTTGAGTAGGCTGTAACATTCTGTTG
>CAXMTQ010000481.1:0-796 GCA_964196205.1 uncultured Desulfobacula sp. | reverse complement strand
GAACTCTGCCATAGGGCCTTACAAAGGCGGTTTACGCTTCCATCCTACGGTAAACATGAGTGTTTTAAAGTTTTTAGCTTTTGAACAAGTGTTTAAAAATAGTCTTACCACATTGCCTATGGGAGGTGGAAAAGGAGGTAGTGATTTTGATCCAAAAGGTAAATCTGATAATGAAATCATGCGATTCTGTCATGCTTTTATGAGTGAATTGTTTAGACATATAGGGCCTAATACAGATGTTCCTGCAGGAGATATAGGCGTAGGGTCTAGAGAAATAGGATTTCTGTTTGGTATGTATAAAAAACTGAGAAATGATAGTTTTGAAGGAAAAAACGTTGTAGTGTCTGGTTCTGGAAATGTAGCGCAATATGCCGCAGAAAAGGTATTGCAGCTAGGAGGAAAAGTGCTAACACTTTCAGATTCTTCAGGTTATATTTATGATGAAGAGGGTATAGATGTGGAAAAATTAGCTTTCGTTATGGAACTAAAAAATGTAAGACGAGGCAGAATAAGTGCATATATAGAAGCTTATCCAAAGGCAAAATTTGTAAAAGGGAAAACACCTTGGGAAGTTAAATGTGATGTGGCTTTGCCATGTGCAACACAAAATGAACTTCATGAAGATGATGCTAAAGTACTTGTAGATAATGGTTGTATTTGTGTTAGCGAAGGGGCTAACATGCCTTCAACTAAAGACGCTATTACAGCTTTCCATAAAGCAAAAATATTATTTGCACCAGGAAAAGCCTCTAATGCAGGTGGCGTAGCTACTTCAGGTTTAGAAATGACTCAAAAT
>CAXMTQ010000480.1:543-800 GCA_964196205.1 uncultured Desulfobacula sp. | reverse complement strand
CTGCACCCATTTCCACATCACTATCCAGAGGCATTTTTCTTGCATATACCTCGAGAATTTGGATTCGTCCGGTAACATCGGGCGGCAGAATATTTATCTGCCGATCAAACCTGCCAGGTCTAAGTAAAGCAGGGTCAAGGACATCCGGCCGATTAGTCGCACCAACAACAATCGCTGTCTCACCAGTCTGAAAACCATCCATTTCAACGAGCAGTGCATTGAGTGTCTGATCTTTTTCTTCTTGTCCTCCAGCATCT
>CAXMTQ010000480.1:0-501 GCA_964196205.1 uncultured Desulfobacula sp. | reverse complement strand
GCCCCTCTATGCCGGCCGACAGCGTCAATTTCATCGATAAAAATGATACAAGGCGCATTCTTCTTAGCCTTGCCAAAAAGCTCCCTCACCCTTGAAGCACCAACACCGACAAACATCTCAACAAAGTCTGAACCACTTATATTTAAAAAACGAACTCCAGCCTCTCCGGCAATTGCCTTGGCCAGCAATGTCTTTCCAGTTCCTGGCGGGCCTTGCAGCAAAACACCTTTAGGAATTTTCCCGCCAAGTTTCTCATACTTACTCGGATCTTTAAGAAAATGTATAATCTCGACAAGTTCTTCTTTGGCTTCAGGAATACCGGCAACGTCATCAAAAGTCACTTCCTGTAGACCGCCCAACTCAAACTTTGCTTTGTCCTTGCCAAAGCTGCTTGATCCTCCCTTTTGCTGCCTAACCATGAACATTACCCAAAAAGCCATGAGCAGCAACACTGGAAATGTTGAAGTCCAAAAGGGTGAGGAAGAAGCGGGAGCCGATGCG
>CAXMTQ010000479.1:268-824 GCA_964196205.1 uncultured Desulfobacula sp. | reverse complement strand
AACATTAATTTATTCCTTTTGCATACTTGTTGCAATGCCCATCCAGTTACCGTAAGGAGAATATCCTGGAACGGGTCAAAGCAAAAAACATGTCAGTTATTGCATGGCTTTTTCAACAGCAACGGCAACAGCAACAGATGCTCCAACCATCGGGTTGTTTCCCATACCGATAAGTCCCATCATTTCAACATGGGCAGGAACTGAAGATGATCCTGCAAACTGGGCATCGGAATGCATTCTTCCCATGGTGTCTGTCATGCCGTAGGAAGCAGGGCCCGCACCCATATTGTCAGGATGAAGAGTTCTTCCTGTACCACCTCCGGAAGCAACTGAAAAATATTTTTTTCCTTGAAGTACACACTCTTTTTTGTATGTCCCTGCAACAGGATGCTGAAATCTTGTGGGGTTGGTTGAATTCCCTGTTATTGAAACATCAACTTTTTCAAGGTGTAAAATTGCAACTCCTTCCCGCACATCATCAGCACCATAGCATCTTACCTTAGCTCTTCCACCATCTGCATATGCTTTTTCTCTCTCTATTTTAACTTCACCTTTT
>CAXMTQ010000479.1:0-232 GCA_964196205.1 uncultured Desulfobacula sp. | reverse complement strand
AAAACATTTTGTCTCTTCCATTAAAAGCATGGAGGCAAGATTGCCATGTCCAATCCCTACTTTTCTGTCAGCTGCAACAGAGCCCGGGATGCAAAAAGCCTGAAGTCCCTCTCCAAGGGTTATGGCAATATCACTGGCATGTTTCTGGTTTTTCTTTATTGCAATGGCAGCGCCAAGGGTATATGCCCAGCATGCATTGTCAAAGGCAATGGGTTGAATCTGCAAAACAAGT
>CAXMTQ010000478.1:0-826 GCA_964196205.1 uncultured Desulfobacula sp. | reverse complement strand
CACCAGCAACGGCATTAACCACTGCCTGATCTTCTTCAGAAACCACGCTACCAAACACAGTGTGCTTGCCGTCCAGCCAGGGTGTTTCTACGTGGGTTATGAAAAACTGACTGCCATTGCTATCAGGGCCTGCATTGGCCATGGAGAGGATTCCAGGAGAATCATGTTTTAATTGATCAGCAAATTCATCTGGAAATTCATATCCAGGCCCTCCCCTGCCGGTTCCTGTGGGATCACCACCCTGGATCATAAAATTTTTAATAACTCTATGGAAAACAAGTCCATCATAATATTTTTTCTTTGAGGTCTGATTAGAAGCGATTGTACCTTGCGCCAGCCCTGCAAAGTTAATAACAGTAAGGGGTACCAGTTTATAATAGAGCCTGGCTGTAATTTCACCTTTTGTAGTATCAAATTGAGCATATAAACCTTCTGTAAGATCCTGTGCAAAAGATATCTCTGGCAAAAGAAGCATAAAACTTAATATTATTAATATTTTTTTACATGATTTCATCTATTTGACTCCTTTGGTTATTTCCACAAACAAATTCTTACTTTGTCTATAATACAAAGCCCGATTCTCAATCACCTTGAGTTTCGGGCTTCTTTAATTTTTCAGTTTCTGACCTTTAACCTGAAGGTCAGAAACCAGGTTATTATTAATCATTATTTTTGAAAATGGGGTGAGTGAAGGGGCTTGAACCCTCGACATCCAGGACCACAACCTAGCGCTCTACCAACTGAGCTACACCCACCACAATAAAAAGTTATATTTATCAGAACAGAACCTGTTTTTCAATAGTTTTTTCAATGACATCTCTTTAAT
>CAXMTQ010000477.1:0-838 GCA_964196205.1 uncultured Desulfobacula sp. | reverse complement strand
CACCACAGCATAAAAGCGCCAATAGTTGGATGCATCAAAAAGTTTCAGTACAAATTCCGGAAATACAAACAGAAAAAAACCCTGAGTAATAAATATGACAATATAACGCCAGGTCTGGTAGGTTTTCAATCGTGGCTTTGAACGCCAGCGCAGAAGTGCAGGAATCCCAAAAAGAATAACAATCAGCGTATAAACAAAAGTCTTTGTTATACCGGGATTAATATATCCGGGTAATATGTCCCAGGATTTACCCAAAAGACTAAATGGAAACTCACGTACAGTTGTTGCATCTCCCCATTTTGAAAAAGCATAAAATAACCATACCGTTATAAATGAGGCGCAGAGGACAAAAAACCTCTTTATTGTCCAGTCATTTTCAAATCTAATATCAAGGTAAGACAGAAGTTTCTTTGGAGGCTCTGCACCAATAAGTACAAAGACCTCATCTGCAGGGATATTTTCCAATTTTTTTCCCGTTTGAAGAATCAGAGCTTCCGGTAAAATTTCATTTACCTGAGATGAAAAATATGGTGTTACTGTCCCTTGCTGAATATGATGATAAATATCCTTTTTGTTTGCCTGGGTTGCTCTAAAAAAGCCCTCCTGCCGATAAGAAATGCTAACGTGTGCGCCATGATCTGCAAGAGAGCAGGCAGCTTCTAAAGCGCTATTTCCCCCGCCCACTACAACTATTTTTTTTCCCTCATACCCTTTTGGATGAAGAAGCATGTGATGAACATGATCAAGGTCCTCACCGTTGATATTTAGCCGCCTTGGATTCCCGCTTCTGCCAATAGATAAAATAACAGCGCCGCATGAATATTTGTTTTTATCTTTT
>CAXMTQ010000476.1:0-846 GCA_964196205.1 uncultured Desulfobacula sp. | reverse complement strand
GTATACTCTTGCATTATGTTACCTCATAATTTCTTTAGACATGGATTTCTCCCAAATCCATCATTGTAAAAAGCGTAGGATTGGGTGCATAATCTGCCAACTCCTCCCGACCATCTTCAAAATGAAGTTTAATCGCCTCTTTTAGGTTTTTGGCCAGTTCGTCAAGCGTTTTACCCTGAGTAAAGATGTCAAAATCGATGCATTTTCCGCAATAATATTCGCCGTCAAAATAAATATCGGCTTTTATCATTTTGTTCATTTTACCAAGCTCCTTTTTTATTTTAAGCATATTAATATCACGGCTTTAAAAAAATTGCAATAAAAGTGAAAGGCACAGGGTTCGTGGTTCCCCGGTTAAATTCACTGCGCCTTTGTTAAATACGCCTTGCTGTCATTGACATGAATTTAACCTGGCAGGCTCCTTTTCTGCGAAAAATTTAACTGGGCAAGCAGGGTTCTGGGATAACAAGTGAAAGGTAAAAGGTTAAAGGTGAAAAGTGAAAAGAAACGAGTTCTTGGTTCAGGGACGACGCAAATAGCGAAAAGCGTTGCGCGTTCCTGGTTCTAAGTTCTTGGTTCAGGGGCAATGCATAGGGCATAGGACAAAATATAAGGTTCTGGGTTCATGGTTCCCCGGTTAAATTCGCTGCGCCTTTGTTAAATACGCCTTGCTGTCATTGACATGCCCCAGTTAAACAAAAAAAACAGAGCGGTTTTACGGGGTAAAAATTTAACTTGGCAGGCTCCTTTTCTGCGAAAAATTTAACCGGGCCCCGATATCGGGATTTCCGCCACACGGCACAGGCGAACAAGTCCGCTTCGCTCCAACAAGCAGGGTTCAAACAG
>CAXMTQ010000475.1:270-846 GCA_964196205.1 uncultured Desulfobacula sp. | reverse complement strand
AATTTGTGCAAAGGACAGCACCCAGGCAAATGCCGCACCCGCACCTACCAGAATAAATACCACAGCGGTTACCATTCCTGTCGACTTCGCGATGGAGTAAAAATCGACTATGGTGATAGAGCGAAAAATCAGAACTTCCAGAAATATCGCGTAAACCACGCTGACCGCGGCAGCTTCGGTGGGGCTGAAAATACCACCGAAAATTCCACCGATAATGATGACTGGAAAACCAAGCGGCCATAATGCACGTTTAACCGCAGTGAGCCGCTCCCCCCAACTCGCCGCGGGCTCGGTGGGCACGCCTTTAACGGTGGCGTATATCATGCTGTATATCGAAAACAGGAATAAAATGAGCAATCCCGGCCCGATGCCAGCAACAAACAGCTCAGGGATAGAAGATTTTGAAACAACACCGTAAATAATCATGCCGATGCTGGGCGGGATTAAAAAAGCGATATCACTGGAATTCACGATCAACGCCAGTATAAAGGAATCTTTGTAACCACCCTTTAACATACGCGGCCGAAGTGGCCCACCGACCGCAACCACGGTTGCCTGGGTCGAACCGGAAACTGC
>CAXMTQ010000475.1:0-236 GCA_964196205.1 uncultured Desulfobacula sp. | reverse complement strand
TGAAGAAGTGCTTACTGCCAGCCCGCCTTTAATGTGGCGCACAAATGCCATCACCATATCAATCAATCTATCGGCGGAATGTCCCCGGGTCATAATATCGGCTGCCAACATAAACATCGGCACTGCGATTAACGATGCGGGGCGAATGCCGCCGAGCATCTGCTGCACCATGAACTCGGTTTTATCTATACCACCAAACAGTTCTACAACCCCAACAAGTGCGCCTGCTATGAGCG
>CAXMTQ010000474.1:0-872 GCA_964196205.1 uncultured Desulfobacula sp. | reverse complement strand
TCAATGGCGTTAGAAGCAGTGTCACTGGATTCAAATATCCTGATATTCAAATTATATTCCCGATGGTTCTGTCTGGTATTCTTTGGAGGGAAAAGAGCAAAATGTTCTTTGCTGTCATAGGTCAGGATTCCCTCTTCATACCCAAGTGATGTTTTATCTGATTTCTTCTCATTAATAATCTTATCAATAATCTGGGCTCTAAAACCTGCCCTGCATTTGATTAAAAGAGAAAATCCAGGAGGAATCATTACCTGTCGTTTCATATCTTTTTGAACATCAAAAACAATAACCATGCTCTCTTTGCTCACCTTATTAAAAGAGCGGATAAATTCAATTGGATCAACAGCAAAAGATATTGCCTTTTTTTCAATATCTATGTTTTCTAAATTCACAAACCCTTTAAAAATGGTATGAATTAATAAAACTTTTGCTTTTAGTTTCTGCAGATAAACTCTTTGTGGAAGAGTGTTTTTAACCATGCTTTTTTGTTCGATAAATTTTATATCATCATCGTCAGGGGTCAAAACCATAACCTCTCCCGGGTTTAACTGTTGTGAACAAAGGTTATTATCTGTTTTAACTGTAACCAGACTGCCTGAAATCAAATCATACAGTTTTGTTTCATTCATGCTGGCAGACTCCCTGTCCCAGGAGATTTCATTTATATTTTCACAATCAAGATTTATCAAAATCAAAAGTTTTTTATCTTCTGCTTCATTAAAGCGCAGCAGAACAAGCCCTTCACATTGATTGTTCTGAATCAGTTCAAGCCTGGTTGTTCCGAGAAAACAGGGATGGTTCTTTAAAATAAGATTCAGCTTAAAAATATGTTCAACCTGATTGTTTTTATCTCCCCAGTTAAGGCAGCTTGA
>CAXMTQ010000473.1:0-872 GCA_964196205.1 uncultured Desulfobacula sp. | reverse complement strand
GAAGTAGGCGCCGCGATAGCGTGACCCATCGTCGTCATTCCAGAAACAGACCGGTGCCGATGGGAACGGCTGGGTGCAAACAAGCTCGCCCTGTTGCCCGACGACGGCGTTGCCCGATTCATCGAAAATCTGCACGGCCATGCCGAGTCCCCGGCATTGCAGTTCACCCCGACGTACGGGCAGCATCGGATTGCCAATTGCAAAACAGCTGATGATGTCGGTACCGCCGGCAATGGATGAAAGCTGCAGGTCACTACCAATCCGGCACGCAAACCGGGCAGTTTGTAGTCATCCGCTGGTCTTACGCCGGCTTTTTCCAGCGCCGAGATATATTTTGCGCTGGTGCCGAACACCGTGACTCTTTCACGCTCGGCCATCTTCCACAGCCCATGGCCCTCGTCGAAGAACGGCGAGCCGTCGAACAGGATCAGGGTTGCACCTTGGGCCAGTCCCACCACCAGCCAGTTCCACATCATCCAGCCGCAGGTCGTGAAATAGAACACGCGGTCCTTATCCGAGACATCCGTTTGAAGTGCGTGTTCTTTAAGGAGCTGCAGCAAGGTACCGCCGTGACCGTGCACGATGCACTTTGGCACGCCCGTCGTGCCCGGTACCGCTTCGAACGTCAACGTCGCGCCTGGCTTTTGAAAGTCGCTCCAGGTGACAAACGCCGCGTCTGGAAACGCGTCCGGACCGTCCGCAAGAAACGGCGCGATGACTGTGGCCTCGATGCTTGGGATGTTCTCGACAATGCCGGCCACAACAGGGAGCGAGTCAATGCGCTTGCCGTTGTAGTAGTAGCCATCTGTCGCAAACAAAACCTTAGGTTCGATTTGCCCAAAACGATCGACGACGCCGTTGATGCCGAAATC
>CAXMTQ010000472.1:0-879 GCA_964196205.1 uncultured Desulfobacula sp. | reverse complement strand
GACAGAAGTAATATCCAGCATATCTCCCAAAGGTCTTACAAGATCAAGTGCTTCTTTGGATAAAAAAGAAATTACAGGGAAAATGACCAGACCGTAAAACCGTGTTGTTAAAGACAAAGGAGAGGCAATAAAGATATATGATACTCCAAACAATGCTGAGCCCAATAAAAAAACAAGCACCAAATATTTTATTTTTAGTAAATTTTTTGAAAACAGATAGGATTTATTCTTAAATTTATACAAAGCATCTGTCACATCCAGAGTTGTCCCCATGGGGCATATATATCCGCAGAATACTCTGCCAAAAAACGGCCCTGATAACAGGACAATAGCTGCCGGGATAAAAGATAGCAAAATAATTCTGGCACTGATGGCTGTAATAAATACAAGACCTGGATCCATTTGAAGAAAAAGATCCAGAGAGGACAATGAAATCCCTGAAATGGCGACCAGTGTCAACAGTATAAGGAATAGAACAAGGCAGAAGGTTTGAACTAAACGCCTAAACCGAATCATATGGTTATTGTTTTTACTGATAAATTTTCAATATCTGCACGGCCAAGACCCCTTTCATGGGCTAATTTTATATGCTTTACCTGGGAGGGTTTGAATTTTTTACCGTACCATTCAAAGGCTGCCACAGCAAAGGCATCAGCAGCCACCATATCTTTGGATGCAATTATAGTATTTTTCTTTAAAACCTTGCCCGGCCCTCCTGGACCTCCAGTGCTTAACACTCTTGTGCCGTCTATTATAGTTAAATCAGCTTTCAAGAAACTTGCCAGATCTACAATGGTTTCATGAAGATCCATACGGTGCATAATTGCCCTGTCATAAATCAATCCCATCATCCCTTTCATGGAGAGGCTGACTCCTGTA
>CAXMTQ010000471.1:0-886 GCA_964196205.1 uncultured Desulfobacula sp. | reverse complement strand
TTCAACAACACAAAAGGAGGCATCACCATGACACATCAAGATATCATCGCACACCTACGCCAACTCCAACCTCACCGGGTCATCCATGAAATCACCACAGAAAATATCATCTCCGAGATCGTCCGGCGCATGGGCGAAGAGGCCCTGGAACTGTCGGCGGAAGATCTGGAGCTGGCAAAGGAGGAAGTGAAGGCAGCGATAGAACACCACCTGGATGAACGCGAGTATATCGCCATCGGCCTGGACAGCTGGGAGATCATCCGCAACCTGTAACCCTAACACCCAAAAGGAGGAACCTATGCTTTCACTATCATTAGCACTCATCGCAATGGATGCCCTGTTGATCAAATATGGCCTCATGTCCATGCTCGACGCAATTCAGGCATCAGCTGTACTGGCAACACTGGCCGGCCTCATAAATCTTGCCATGAATCTCATACTGGGTGGATTCAGGGGCTAAAGAGAAAAGCGGTATCTTATATGAAAAGGAGAAAATTATGAAAACAAAGGAATGTTCATCACTGTCAGGACTGAGTACATTGTCTTACAAAATTGGCTGTAAAGATGATAAGGAGGTTAGCCTGAGCATAGTCGGCAACACAGGGAAGGGCGTCTTCAACAAAGAGCCCGTCGAACTGGCAAAAATTGATGCACTATTGGCTTCCCATCAGGGGCCGATCACATCAGGCAGTCTTCATGGACTGTTTGAAGGGAAATCATCCAACTCAGCAGGGTTCATCCTCGCTGTGCTTCTGGCTGAAGGTCTTTTGAAAATATCCACGGGTAACCAACGCCATTATGAAAGGGTTGATCAGAAGGACTACGAGAAAATAGTACAGGGGTATACCAAGAAGAAAACCGGCAAGAAGGCCAAGGAGGTGTCCCC
>CAXMTQ010000470.1:0-888 GCA_964196205.1 uncultured Desulfobacula sp. | reverse complement strand
ATACCTTCAACATTTTTCAGTTCTTCAACAGACGTATTAAAGATTTTTTCCGGAGACTTAAAATGATTTATCAGAATTTTATAAATTACATTTCCAACACCGCAGACCTGGCGAAGAGCAACCCAGTAATAAAGATCATGCACAAAAAATCACCATTTCTTGGATTAAAAATTCAAGCTAAGATTGTTATCGTTCTGAACAAAAAATGTCAAGAATTAATTATTTAATGATACATATCAATCTTAGTTAACGAATATAGTAAATTCAGATAATATTGTAATGTTTAAAAAAACTACTGCAATAAATCATAAAAATTGATTTATTGCAATTGATTCTTAATTAATATTCCTGTAATTTTTATAACAGCTGAAGCAGAAAGAGAAAAAATAGTCGAGTCCATAAAAGCAGGACTTGATGCATACATTACAAAACCCTTCTCCATTTCAACCCTGCAGCAAAAAATAGAAAATATTTTCAATCCAGAACAATAGTCACCGTACTTACTCCCTTTTCACAATGATCTTTTTTACTTCTAGATCTCTGTGGGAAAAAAGTTTTTTTAATTAATATTATGAATACCGATTTTATACATTCCTTCAATCACACACCATGGAGGAATATTTTTCTGCATATATTCCCAGGCAACCGAAATATACTCCCTGTTCATCTCCTCAACAACTCTGTCAATTTCATCCCCCCTAAAAATACCATAAAGCATTCTCTTAAAAGTTCTAAATAAGGGGTCAACACCACATGGCTTCGTTGTAAAAATTGCTGTTGTTGGGTATTTGGCCCTCAGCCATGCGATATCATCAAGAAAATGCTTTTCACTTGAACATGTTGACATAACAATCATCTGGTAGCCTGGAAAAGGAACCGCTTTATCAA
>CAXMTQ010000469.1:0-902 GCA_964196205.1 uncultured Desulfobacula sp. | reverse complement strand
CCAGGATGGATCTACAAAATTTACATAAATATTTAAACTCAAATCCCTTACGCAAATTTACCTCCAACACTATTATTGATCCAGAGCAATATATCAGGGAATTGGACAAAGTCCGCAAAGATGGTTTTGCCTATGATGATGAAGAGTATATTTCAGGTGTCAGGGCTGTTGCAGCACCAATTAAACAGCATGGCGCCTATATCCCTGCCATCTGGGTAGTTGGATTCAAGGCTTCCATGGCAACAGGCAAAATCCCTGCCATTATAAAACAAACCAGAGCTGCTGCTGTGAAGATCAGTAACAGTATTTAATTGCCGGGAAAAAATATTCTGGATTTATTATAGTTCTTGTGTAGAATGGAAATGATTGTAATAACAACTTAACAATGGAGCAATAATTATGTTCAATAAAATGAGCAGTGATGGATACAAAACAGCCATGGAGGGTATCAAAATCAAGACTGTGGCCCATGGAAACAAAACTTTGATGGCAGAGTTCCATATGACCAGGGGAGCTGATCTGCCCGAGCACAGCCACCCCCACGAACAAACCGGATATCTTATTTCAGGCAAACTGGTATTAATTATAGACAAAGAACGCCATATGGCAGAACCAGGTGACACCTGGTGTATCTCCGGGGATATTCCCCACTCTGCCGAAATATTGGAGGATTCAGTTGTTATAGAGGTTTTCTCACCGGTTCGCGAAGATTTTCTGCCTATCAAGGAGACATAATGGGTATTAAAGTATTAATTGCCGATGATCATCAGCTTATTCGCCAGGGTCTTTGTTCTATGCTTGAAAAGGAGAAAGACATAAGAGTAGTTGCCCAGGCAGGAAATGGCAGAGAAGCTGTTAGACTTGTTGATAAACTCAATCCCGATGTGGTTATACTTGATATA
>CAXMTQ010000468.1:0-922 GCA_964196205.1 uncultured Desulfobacula sp. | reverse complement strand
TCAATCTATTGATAGTTGAGTACCCTTGCGACAAAGCTCATCCTTTGTTTCTGTGGTGATCCAGAAAGTCTGCGAAGTCGATCCTCTCAAGTATATCAAGGGCGGCGGCAAACTACGCATCATCGCTCTCATCAACGATACTGCAATGCCGTCCGTGGACGCCTCCTGGTCGACTAAAATAAACAACCAGGTTCCATTTGCGATCCGGATTCGGGAGACAGGTGCCGCAATTAGGTGTTCCCCGGTTTATCAATTCTAGGCATTGCCGGAATTTTGCCGGGCTCAGTTGAGCCCGGTTGTGATTCGTTTAGATAAATTGTCCGCGGGCGTCTCCAGTCATTTACTAACAAACAACTACTTACGCGCCCTCAAACGAAGAAATTGGCGCGCCCGACAGGATTCGAACCTGTGACCCCTGCCTTCGGAGTACGCCATTTCATTTTTAAGTAACTGAAATTATTAATATGAACTGGCGGTACGTCCATTGCAAATGCAGTACTCATCACAACCGTGCAGCACTTAGTCACACAATTCTCACACAGTCTATTTGCCGTTCCCGGCAGAATTCAGGCAGTTCAGATCCGCTGGTCCCGAATATCAGCCTCTGCAAAGCCTTCGAAAGTAGAGCGGTGCCTGGGGTCGGCAGTCCCGCGTTTCTCCGATGAACGCTACCTAAGTTCGGATAGTAGCTGAAGAAGCACCTGTCTGAGTACGGCAGGCGTCGGCGACTTGTGTCCGGGATGAAGAGTTGCGATACCTCAGTATCGAATCGAGCAAACAGCGCTTCTACGATGTCGCTTTTGGACCGAAAGTGGTAATGCAAGTTGCCAGGACTCATATCCAGCTCGTCGGCAACGTGGTTGGTCGTTACATTCGGCTCACCCAATTCATTGAATAAAAATAGCGCCGTCTCGAGAATTCG
>CAXMTQ010000467.1:0-929 GCA_964196205.1 uncultured Desulfobacula sp. | reverse complement strand
AGATTTGTTCTCTTATCATACATGGTCAAAAGAATCCCCTTGATCTTTAATCCCGGATTAAAGGAAGCCTTGACCCGTTTTATGGTATTTAATAACTGTCCTAAGCCTTCCAAGGCAAAAAATTCACTTTGAAGAGGAATCACAACTGAGTTGGAAGCTGTAAATGCATTTACTGTCAGCAGACTTAAAGCAGGCGGGCAGTCAATAATAATATAATCAAATTTTTCTCTAACCTGCTGGAGAAGCTCTTTCAACTTTTTCTCTCTGCCCTTTGCTGACACCAATTCAATTTCAAAGCCGATAAGATCAATATTTGCAGGAATCATTTTTAATTTAGGCAGCATGCACGGCATGATTATATCATCAATACCAGCCTCACCAATAAGTCCATGGTAAAGAGAAAACTCAAGACCAGGCTTATCAATTCCCATACCTGTTGTTGCATTTGCCTGGGGATCACAGTCCACAAGCAATACTCTTTTCCCCATTTTGGCAAGGGCTGCTGAAAGATTAATGGAAGTTGTTGTTTTTCCAACACCACCTTTCTGATTTGCTATACTTATAATTTGAGTCATAACAAATTTTTTTATCACAATTATTTTATCTGTGCAATCAACAATTTGACATTTTAATTCTTTAAGTTAATATTCTAAAACTATGAACAGACAAAAAAGAATCAAAAGGCCTTTAAGCAGACCTTTAAATATAAAATTCAATCCTGATCTGCCCATCACCCATAAAAAAGATGAAATAATAGAGGCAATAAAGAGCAATAAAGTGGTGATTATCTCCGGGGAAACAGGGTCGGGTAAAACTACTCAGATCCCGAAATTCTGCCTCAAAGCAGGGCGCGGGATTAAAGGCATGATCGGATGTACCCAGCCAAGACGTATTGCAGCCATAAATGTTGCCAGAAGAATTGCCCAGGA
>CAXMTQ010000466.1:0-938 GCA_964196205.1 uncultured Desulfobacula sp. | reverse complement strand
CTAACCTGAAGATCACAAACATCACTTCCATCCTCTATTGAGGCAATGATCGTTATCAGCCTCCTGTGGCGGGTATATCCATGTGGTTTTCGAACTGCCTTATTAAAAATGAAAGAGTTGCTGTAATAATAAGATAACATAATGCCACTATAAACCAGATTTCAAAAGTTAAAAATGTTTCAGACACTATTCTCTGACCCTGCATTGTTAAATCATAAATGGAAATCGTACTCACAAGGGCTGAATCTTTTATTAAAGATACGCTTTGTCCGGCAAGCATGGGAAGGGTCTGGCGAAGCATCTGGGGAATAATAATCTTGATGTAAATTCCCGGTACGCTTAAACCAATGCTCTGGGCTGCTTCATACTGCCCTTTTGGAATATTGATAATGCCTGAACGGATAATCTCTGAAGAGTAAGCCCCCTCAAACATACTCAATGCAATGACAGCAGAATAAAATGCTGAAATATTAAATACCGGTGCAATGACAAAGTACATTAAAAATATCTGAATAAGCAGAGGTGTATTTCTTATGGTTTCAACATAAAACCAGGAGACTATTTTCAGCACAGGAGAAGAAGAGAGCCTTGCAAAGGCTGATAAAACACCTATAATCAAAGCCAGAACAAGGCTGACACAGGAAATTTTAATAGTAATTATAAGCCCGTCAATCAACAGGCCTTTTGTAAATACTCCATTGTCAAAAGTGAATAAAAAATCTTTGACCCTGTACCACTGCCAGTTATATTCAAGATTCCTATACCCAATAATAAATACAAGGAAAACAGATAGTATAAATATATAGGGTTTGATTCCTTTTTTAAAAATGTCCATTGATCGACCCATAATGTTTTTATAAATGCAAAGGATAACATGTAATAAAAAAACCTGCCACCCTGGTTTGAAATTACTTTAATTAATTTACAAGGGAGATAAA
>CAXMTQ010000465.1:343-938 GCA_964196205.1 uncultured Desulfobacula sp. | reverse complement strand
CCGCAATCAGTTTAACGATGCCCGCTTCAACGGTAACATCCAGCGCGGTAGTCGGTTCATCCAGTAACAGCAATGCGGGATTAGACAACAACCCCATTGCAATAACGACACGTTGCTGCTGCCCGCCGGAGATCTGATGTGGGTAAGAATCCATTACCCGCTCCGGATCCGGCAGCTTGACATCAGTCAATACCTGGAGCGCCCGTTGCCGTGCTTCTTTTGCCGAGATCCCCTCATGGGTCATCGGTACTTCCATTAACTGGGTGCTGAGTTTGACGCTGGGATTAAGCGATGCGAACGGCTCCTGGTAAATCATCGCAATCTCTGAGCCTCGGATCTGACGCAACTCCTCGTCAGACATCTGGGTCATGTCCTTGCCCTTGAATTTAATGCTGCCGCTTTTGACGCCACCATTGGCGCCCATGTGCTGCATGATTGCCATGGCCACCGTGGATTTACCACAGCCGGATTCACCCACAATGCCAATTGTTTCGCCGGGATAAAGGGTGAGCGAGAAATCGACCACTGCGGGGATCTCGCCGGCGCGCGTATAGTAGGATATACACAAATCCTTGCACTCGAGGATTGGGGTCTG
>CAXMTQ010000465.1:0-322 GCA_964196205.1 uncultured Desulfobacula sp. | reverse complement strand
TTAGTATTCATCGCCTTTCTCCTCAATCGCGGATTGAAATTTCACGCAGGCCGTCGGCCAGCAGGTTAAAGCCCAGGATCAACGATGAAATCGCAATACACGGGAACAACACCATGTGAGGGAAAGCGATGGCCATTTGCCGGGTTTCATTGACCATCCCGCCCCAGTCAGGATCGGGTGGCGGTAAACCGAGACCAAGAAACCCCAGCACACCGATTGTGATGATGACATAACCCAGGCGCAAACAAGCGTCGACGATAAGCGGTCCACGGGCATTGGGCAGAATTTCGACCAGCATTATGCGCCAGTCTGACTCGCCCCG
>CAXMTQ010000464.1:350-943 GCA_964196205.1 uncultured Desulfobacula sp. | reverse complement strand
TGGTATAACATGCATCAACCAGCCCAAATTGGCCTTGCGGCTCCCGTGGCCAACTTGCTGAGCGAACTCGCCCTGCATTCACTCACGATGGAAAAATAACATGTCTCGCATGATTTTTTGTAAGAAATACCAAAAAGAACTCGAGGGGCTGGATACTCCGCCATACCCAGGCCCCAAAGGTCAGGAAGTATTCGAAAAGGTCTCCAAACAGGCATGGAGTGACTGGCAATCGCATCAAACCATGCTCATCAATGAGAAACACCTCAGTCTTGTAGACCCCGAGACGAGAAAATATCTGCAGCTGGAGATGGACAAATTCTTCTCGGGTGAGGACTACGACAAAGCTGAGGGCTACGTTCCACCATCCAAATAGCCGTAGCGCTTGACTCACAGGGCTGGTACGGGTTTAATACGCGCCTTTCGCAAATCGCACTTCTGGCGATAACGAAACGCCCGGTTAGCTCAGTCGGTAGAGCAGGGGATTGAAAATCCCCGTGTCCTTGGTTCGATTCCGAGACCGGGCACCATATTTTAGCTCATAATATACTTATATAGCAGTATATTATGAATTCCTCCCCTTTTAGCAGGCCTCA
>CAXMTQ010000464.1:0-274 GCA_964196205.1 uncultured Desulfobacula sp. | reverse complement strand
CTTTTGTGTCGAGGCAGGCGCTGCTTCAGCTAAGCTTAACTAGAACCCTCTCGTCCCTTTCGGTCCGTGCCAGAAATGGGGAAAAACCGCGGGACTCGAAGAACTCATCGACGGCCTTTCTGGCACCTAAATGGCTGCCGTAGTCATCAAGAATCACCAAACCGCCTGGCGCAACCAGATCATATAGGTGAGTGATGGCGTGCCTGGTCAACTCGTACCAGTCGATGTCGAGTCTAAGCAGAGCAATGCTTTCATGCGAGCCATTGGGCAAGGT
>CAXMTQ010000463.1:0-952 GCA_964196205.1 uncultured Desulfobacula sp. | reverse complement strand
CGAACTCAGCGAGGAAGGTTTATTCTTTCGGGGGATTGTCCGCTGGGTAGGCTATTGTTCCACAACGGTACCTTACACCAGCAATGAGCGGTTCAGCGGAACCAGCAAATACTCCCTGAAAAAAATGATGAGGTTGGCCTGGAACGGTATCACCTCTTTTTCTATTGTCCCCCTGCGGCTTGGGATATTTTTCGGTTTTGTTACCAGCCTCATTGCCTTTGCCGAGATCATCTATGCCATAGGAGTAAAGATTTTCACCAACTCTGCAGTTCCCGGCTGGGCCTCTGCAGTTTCCATTATTTCCTTTCTGTTCGGGGTGCTGTTCATCCTGCTGGGTATTGTGGGGGAATATATCGGCAGGATCCTCGTGGAGGTCAGGCAAAGGCCGCGATACCTTATTGCAGAACAGGCGGGCATGAATAATTTCGTGCGTGACAAACAAACCGATACTGGAAAACCATAAAAATTTGAACGAGATGCAGCAACCGGATAAATCTGCAGAATTTTCACCCGGCATCAAACAGTTCAGCAAGTTTATTGTTGTCGGGTTTTCAAATTTTGCAATCAGTTTTGCGGTTTTCTATCTCCTCTATAACCACTGGAAATTGTCAGGTGTATTTTATGGACTTTTCGGCCAGGCAGGAAAGGGCATAGAGGATTTTATCCTGCAGCTGGGTGTAACTTCGCTTGATGCAACCCTGGGAAACATTTTTGGCTAGAGTGCAGGTACAATAAACAGTTTTATCTGGAACAAATTCTGGACATTCCAGGTAAAACATCAAGCAGGCACGCAGTTTGGACGCTTCCTGGCCCTAAATCTCTCCTGCCTGATATTAAGTTCAGCCTCTCTTTTTGTTTTCACGGATTATCTTGGCTGGTCTTATCTGCCGGTCTGGTTTGTTACCATGGCAGTTGTGACAATCGTTAATTTTATGGTGAGTAAATACTGGGT
>CAXMTQ010000462.1:0-956 GCA_964196205.1 uncultured Desulfobacula sp. | reverse complement strand
CCCCTAAGTCAGTTTTGTCAGGGAAGCCAACCTTGTCCCATATCATGAACTCAATGACCCCCCTAGGAATATTTATCGCACCTGTAACGTGGCCTCTATCAAACTCATACGGTTCTCGTACGTCAATAATTAGGCCATAATCGTTAGACTCTAAGACCGCATCAAACTTTTTCATATCAATCATATTAATTGAACTTTTTGCCGTAGAAATCATCTCGTCCACAGACGTTGGCCAATTTGGGGTAGCCTTATCAGCGGCTAGGGCAGGTAAAAATAAATAGCAATTTATCACAACTTTCATAAGTGTTTGTTATCCTATCTTGTTGTTTTATAGCATTAAATCATATTGTGTATTCACCACTTTATTTTTTAGTAGGCTCAAAGTCTAATAAAAAAAATATTATCACAAATAGAAAGTCAATATAACTTGCCAACATCTTGAGTTTTCAATCTATCAAACTGATTCAACATGTCTACTGGACATCTTACTTCTTTAAAATGGTCCCCCATTTAGTAATCCAGGCATTGCTTTTGGCATCAACAGCTGGAACTCTAATCTTGGTATCAATGGGCAGCCACAAAGGACTGGAGCCATAGTCCCCTTTGGCGTGGCACTCGGTCTTTTCGTCACACAAGGTCCCATTGCAACCACCTTCCCAAGCGTCTCCAAACTTTTTCTCAACACTGAAACCAAAGCAGTTATTGTCGGCCGAACACTTCGTAATGCACTCACGTATTGTTGAGTCTGACCATGTGCCTTCCGGTAAACCAAATTCGTTCGGAATCAGTTTGCCGGTCAGCCATTGGTAAGAGGCTTCGCTCCCATTTTTATTGTTCGCACCTTTATAATCTTTAGCACACCCTATGACGACAAAGAATATTGTTAAAATAATCCAAGCTTTTTTCATGATTTATCTCCTCATTTTCTTTCAGTATAGCAAAATAAAAAGAGAGTC
>CAXMTQ010000461.1:613-959 GCA_964196205.1 uncultured Desulfobacula sp. | reverse complement strand
AAGACAGCTCGGGAGCCAGATCGCTTTAGCTTGTCAGCATTTTTTTAAACTTAACGTTGAAATCCTCGGCGTGATTGATTATGACGAGCGAATCTATCACTCGGTGCAAAAGAGGCAACCTTTCCTGCAAGCAGAAGCGGAGTCCCCTTTTGCCGCGGCGATTGATGATATCACCATGAACCTGTTAAGTCCCGGGAGGAACCAATGAGCGAACAGGCTTTGCAAGATGCTTATGCGACTTTGAAGCTGACGATGGACTCTAACCAGGCAATGATCGAAGCTGCACATCGTCAACACCGGGAGTTGTTCAACAACACTTCAATCGCATGTTATTCGCTCTGTAGTG
>CAXMTQ010000461.1:0-566 GCA_964196205.1 uncultured Desulfobacula sp. | reverse complement strand
AGGAGGAGAGTCTCAAGGCGGTTGAAACCGCCTATCAATTGATCATCAGTGAACGTTTCCCTGAGCCAGCTCAGTCTGAAACGGCGCCGCCCGAAGAAGTTAAAGCTGAAGAAGTTAAAGCTGAACCACCGCGTGTAAATCAATGCAGCATTGAAGTCGCAACCCCTGCTCCAGGTGCGTCGCTCGGAGAGTTCCTGCAACAACAACGACAGAAACTCGGTATCCCGCTAACTGCAATAGTTGATCAGACCAAGATCAGTAAGACCCTCTTGAGGCATATCGAACAGGAAACTTATGCCGAACTTCCGGCACCGGTTTATCTGCGTGGCTTCATCATTGCATTTGCTAAAATCGTACAGGTCGCAGATCCTCATCTGATTGCCAGCCAATATCTGGAGCAGATGCGTCCGGGGGAGTGAATCGAAATCGTTTTGCGGTGACAGTTACCTCATTTCCAAGCTCACGTGCTAAATGAAGTAACTGTCACCGCATTTATCTATGGGCATGCTTAAAAAGGATCGGGGACACGCTGTTTAATTAACCGGGCCTGAATTCCGTAGGCACAT
>CAXMTQ010000460.1:0-1001 GCA_964196205.1 uncultured Desulfobacula sp. | reverse complement strand
ATATAATTCCTTTGGTTCAAAAGCTTAATGGGAATCAAGATTCTGATGCCGTTTTAAAACAACGTTTTTCTGAAATGATAACTCAAAACTATGAATGTGCGGTTATTTATGATGATGAAAAGTTAATAGGTGTTTGTGGATTGTGGTATTGCACAAGGCATTATTCTGGAAAAAGTGTGGAGCCCGATCATGTTTTTATAGATGATGATTATAGAGGACAAGGTTTAGGAAAGCATTTTTTTGAATGGATTTATAGTTACGTTTTATTTTAATGAGGGATTTGAAATTTTGGGGTATCATTTTTTAAAAAAGCTTTGATTTTTTTTGCGGTAGAAGAAAGAGTTTATATATATTTGTAACCGCTAATGCGAGAGTAGCTCAGTTGGTAGAGCGTCAGCCTTCCAAGCTGAATGTCGCCAGTTCGAACCTGGTCTCTCGCTCAAAAGCTTCATAGAAATATGGAGCTTTTTTTATGCGGTTTATACCAATTCCTATTTGAAATAACCGTAATAAAACGCACTTTTTTCCTTTCTATTTCAGAATAAAATGAAACCGTAGCTAAGGCTATGCTTTAATTTTCTTCTTCTTACAAAGAAAAAAATCATCATTTTCTTTTACAGTAATTTCAAACAAGAATTGGTGTTAGTTTTAATTATTTTGAGGTTTTGTTGTTGGCGGATAGGCTTGCGTGAGGGATAGTAACGGATAGCCCACAGGGAGGTACGAGTGAGGACTTGTAGTGGATAGCCCGACCCCCTTTTTTGGGGCACGCCCAAATTGTTTTTATTTTAAATGATTTAATTCTGTACCAGAAGCAACCTCATAAGGTGCTTTATTATATTCAAAAACTCTGGCTGTTAATCCACCTTTCAAAATTATAGAATCATTGTTAACATGTAACCAGCTGCCTTCTCTTAAACCAATGACGGGTTGGGTATTATAGGAATGAAATTCTTTAATTCTGGTTTCTCTAGTTTCGCCCATATGTTTACTATTAGTAT
>CAXMTQ010000459.1:272-1015 GCA_964196205.1 uncultured Desulfobacula sp. | reverse complement strand
TCTGCCATCTTTCCATTATCTCTTTAACAGCAGTATTTTTCAGCAGTAAGTCTCTGATGACCATTAACTATAATATTGCATATTTTTTACCAGTGGCCATCTTTATTTGCACCATCAGCAAAGACAATA
Organism: uncultured Desulfobacula sp.; assembly: GCA_964196205.1. Lineage (GTDB taxonomy): Bacteria > Desulfobacterota > Desulfobacteria > Desulfobacterales > Desulfobacteraceae > Desulfobacula. The sequence continues at coordinate 886 of CAXMTQ010000459.1, read as the reverse complement.
TTGCCCTGGTTGTATTTTTCGATTACATCAATTATTTTACCTGTTTGATCATTTGCAACTTTGACACCGGCTGCTTCCAGTGTTGTAAACGCATTGGGACCACAGAATCCTGTTAATAGAACTTCAGCGTCGTTATCACTGATCATTGCCGCAGCCTGAATACCAGCCCCTTTAAAAGAATTTTTATTTGTTGAATTATCTAATGCTTCAAATTCAAGCGTCTGTGTGTCCACTATGATAATATATGCAGCTCTTCCAAATCTTGGATCGAGCTGGGAATCCAGGGTATCTCCCTGTGATGTGACAGCTATTTTCATATTAATCTCTCCTTTTACAATAAACTACATATTGCCTTATAAAAAACCCATGTTTGGATGGCTCGTAGAGGAGCGCATGCTCACAAAATTGCCCATATGTGAGGCGCAAGGCTCGAAGAGATGCGCATGCATACAATTTTAAAACCGGAGTGTACTGAAGTACATGAGGCCAGTTTTAAAATTTGGTAAAATTTTGAAGCAACAAAGCAGATGGGTGAGTTTTCGTTCAAATATTACATCTGTCCGCCGCCACCACCGCATACCTGATCATTTGAGATTTCAGAAAGCTTTCCGGAA
>CAXMTQ010000459.1:0-262 GCA_964196205.1 uncultured Desulfobacula sp. | reverse complement strand
TACCACAGGTTCAATCTCAGCTCGTTGATCATCATGATATACATTAATGCCCACTTGTTTGAATCCCATTAATGGCCGCAGGCCAATTCCGCCGACAATCAAGGCATTGACACTGTTGTCAGATAGGAGATTAACCGGAACCATACATCCGCCCTGGGCATGCTCCTGATTTTGAAGGATAGATACTTCTTTGATTTCACCGTTTTCCACGTCAACAAGGGTAAAGACGTCGCAATGACCAAAATGTCCTGCTCTTGTGCCG
>CAXMTQ010000458.1:279-1022 GCA_964196205.1 uncultured Desulfobacula sp. | reverse complement strand
CTTTGTCAGCCGAAACCAGATAAATAGCCCAGAACCATTTGACCAATGGCAAATTAGTAGAATGAAACAAAGTGCCTGTGGTCAGGGAAACATGGTACTTACATTGAGAGCACTGGTGCATTTTTCTGGTGGTAATATAGCTGGCTTTTTTGCATCCGCAACGCGGACAATAAAATCCATCAGGCCATCGAACCTTAAAAAGCGCTTTCGAACACGCCTTCTCGGTTCCATATTTTTTTTGCCAAGCAAGCAAAGACATTTCAGGCATTTGCATGGAATACTCCTTTAATGATTGTAACTACATGATTTTGAAATAAGTATTACCATAAATGCTGAAAATTGTTAATAGCCATAAAAAATTATGTAGTAATTTGCACATTGTTTTAATATATAAAAATATCATTTTTACCTATAAATATAGATCCTTTTACCTGTTGACATCTTAATTCTTATTCATTATAAATTTACCATTGATATGGATATTTATCGTGTAACTCTTTATTCCAAAATCATATCATGAACATTTAAAATGTTTTAATCATAAATCGATCAATTAAAAAGGAGGAAAAAAGTCATGAGAGATATGAATAGAAGAGATTTCATGAAAACTGTTGTAATCGGAGGAGCCTCTTTAGGACTTGGTGGAGCTATTATGCACACACCCTTATCGGCCCTTGCAAGCGGTAAATATGATATTGGTCAGTGCAAAAGTGTCCGGATAAAATGTGTTTCTGAATTAGGTT
>CAXMTQ010000458.1:0-269 GCA_964196205.1 uncultured Desulfobacula sp. | reverse complement strand
CCAGTGGGATATTGCGTGGGATTTAGAAAATGCTGCTGGCAGCTGCACACTGATAGACATGGAGACTCTTGATGGAAAACATCACAAATTCCTTCTTGATACCGGATGGAACACTCAATACATGGATAAATGTTACCAGAGAGAAGGTATAGACAGGATGCTAAAAAATGGTGATATCGAACATTTGATTATCAGCCATGAGCACCTTGATCACTACTGGGGGCTGGAATCAACTCTAAAACACAATCCTGAAATAAAAATGTTTATCC
>CAXMTQ010000457.1:0-1033 GCA_964196205.1 uncultured Desulfobacula sp. | reverse complement strand
TCGGCACCATCATGAAAGAGAGCATATCGAAGCACAAGTTTAATTTTCCCTGGGTTGGTGACTATCATTTGCTTAACAAATGAAGAGAAAGCAGCACAGGTTTCACATGCAGGATCCATAAACTCCACAAGGTAGACTTTAGCATCATCACTTCCAAGCGTCTGCGAATGGTTTCTTACAAAAAGTTCAGTATTTTCCTGGGCCATGAAGCCAATTTTTTCAGCCTGTTTTCCTTTGTAGTAGGAACTGCCAAACACAAAAGCAATGATTAGCACAAGCGCTGTGATTCCGAAGATGATATGAGTTTTCATTTGGATGTCCTTCTGTATAAGATGATTAAAAGCGTAATTATTGTTGAAAATGAAAGTAAAGAAAGCATTGGTATTGATAGAAAGCCAAACAGGTTAATGTATTCTTCAGTACAGGAAACTCCCTGGCTGCAAGGTTGTATGCTTTTCGGAATGATTCCGGCATATAATAAGTTGTGATATACAGCCGTCAGCCAGCCTGCTATCGCTAAAGGGAGGGCATATTTAACAACCTTTTTGTCAAAAGGAAATAATCCTATTGCCAGAATTAATACTAAAGGGAACAAGAAAATTCTTTGGTACCAGCACAATACACAGGGGGCAAATTCCATGACGAAGCTGAAAAACAAACTGCCCATAGCTGATACACTGACTAATAGCCAGCAAAGAAAAAGAATATTCCAGTTTGTATTTTTTTGATTTAAATGAGTCATGTTTTACGAATAAATATTCCAGAGAATTGGAAGATACTTCAGGCAAGAGGTTATGTTGTCAGATCAGCAAAACAACTGTTCGGTGAGCATTAATAGGAGGCAGGATAAATAACGGTTGAGAAAGTGCGGATGAGTTATATTCCGCAACTTGTTGCTGATAATTAACTGGTCCACCAGGAAGCGTATAAGAAAGAGTAACCTTGGCCGAGACAGGTAGTGTTATTTTTGTAGGCCGGTTTAATATATTGGCGTTTGTTAAGGAAACATCGGTACATTCATTTTTCCCCTTTT
>CAXMTQ010000456.1:0-1036 GCA_964196205.1 uncultured Desulfobacula sp. | reverse complement strand
AAATTATCCCGGTTCTCAACTATATGACCTTTTATGAAGAAGCATGGGATAAAAAAATTAGGTGGGATAGCTGTTGTTGGAATGGCAAATATATTTCCCAAAGCTTTGGACACAAGACAGTTTCTTTCCAATATCATCCATAAAAAAAATTGTATTATAACCGTACCTGAGCATCGATGGCCGGGACACAATAATGATTTTATCTCAAAAGAGTATCTGCCGGATAAAGCTGTTTCCAAAAAAGCCGGACTCATAGAGAATTTCCATTTTGATCCCCAGGGCTTTCTTGTAGATAAGGATCTTTTATCAGAACTTGATCCTCTGCATCAACTTGTTTTACAAGCAGGAAGAGATGCTTTTTTACAGTGCTCCCACACAAGAGAAAACAAAAAAAGAACGGGTGTTATCCTTGCTGCCATAGCCCTTCCCACGGATGCATCTTCTCAGGTTTCCTGGCAGATAGTATGCGGCAAAAGTGACAAGAATAATAATGGTTTGACTCCCAAAGACTTTTCAAGTGCAGGTGTGGTTTCTCTGCCATCTGCAATTCTTGCAAGGGGACTTGGACTGGAAGGAGGATGCTTTACCCTTGATGCTGCATGTGCTTCATCTTTGTATTCCATAAAACTTGCATGTGAACATCTCCATTTGAAAAAAGCTGACATAATGGTAGCAGGAGGAGTTTCAAGGCCGGACTCTCTTTACACCCAAGTAGGGTTTACTCAACTGCAGGCATTATCTCCAACGGGAAAATGTTCTGCTTTTGATAAAAATGCTGACGGACTTGTTGTGGGAGAAGGCGCAGGTATTGTTATATTGAAAAGAGTTGAAGATGCCATTGAAAGTGGTGATAAAATCCATGCTGTTATTACAGGCACAGGAGTATCCAATGATATTGAAGGAACTCTTGTGGGACCGGCCTCGGAAGGTCAGATACGTGCAATGACCAGAGCCTATGAACAGGCTTCCTGGTCACCTGAAGATATTCAATATATGGAATGCCATGGTTCCGGTACTCCTGTTGGAGACAAAATAG
>CAXMTQ010000455.1:428-1041 GCA_964196205.1 uncultured Desulfobacula sp. | reverse complement strand
ATATCATCTCCAGGAAAATCATACTTGGAAAGTAACTCCCTGATTTCCATCTCTACCAATTCTAATAGTTCTTCATCATCAACCATATCCACTTTATTCATGAATACAACCAATCTAGGAATACCTACCTGACGACCTAATAAGATATGCTCTCTAGTTTGAGGCATTGGTCCGTCTGTTGCAGCTACAACAATAATTGCACCATCCATTTGAGCAGCACCAGTTACCATGTTCTTTACGTAATCCGCGTGACCTGGACAGTCAACGTGAGCGTAGTGACGATTAGCAGTTTGATACTCTACGTGTGCAGTATTAATTGTAATACCTCTTTCTTTTTCTTCAGGTGCGTTATCGATTTGGTCGAAACTTGTAATTGCAGAAAGTCCTTTTTCTGCCAATACTACAGTAATAGCAGCTGTTAGTGTAGTTTTACCGTGGTCAACGTGTCCAATAGTTCCTATGTTTAAGTGTGGTTTGGAGCGATCAAATTTTTCTTTAGCCATGATTAATAAGTTTTAAAATCCTTAGTTATATATATTTAATGTTAAATTCTATTTTTTCTTTGAGCCAATGACGGGATTTGAACCCGTGACCTCTTCCTTACCAAGGAAAC
>CAXMTQ010000455.1:0-418 GCA_964196205.1 uncultured Desulfobacula sp. | reverse complement strand
TATTATTGTTGTTTGGAGACAGATTAAAATAAAAAAAGCCAAACATATGTTTGGCTTTTTTTATGAGCGAGAGACCGGGCTCGAACCGGCGACAGTCAGCTTGGAAGGCTGAAGCTCTACCAACTGAGCTACTCTCGCAATAATTTTTTACCATTCCGCATTGGAAATAATCTTGTTATTTTCAATGTTATGTGGTGAGAGAAGGATTCGAACCTTCGAAGCTTGCGCAGCAGATTTACAGTCTGCCCTCGTTGGCCACTTGAGTATCTCACCATTTAAAATTTTTCAAAGATCTGAGCTTAAAGAAGGCTTCACCTTCGAATATAATTGAAACAAGATTTACCCCAATTTCTAAAACATTCACTCTTTTCAATATTTCAAAAAAACAATTCCTTGTTTTTGAGCCGATAGAGGGACT
>CAXMTQ010000454.1:0-1046 GCA_964196205.1 uncultured Desulfobacula sp. | reverse complement strand
TTTTATATTGTATCCCAGGTGGGGATGCTCCCTGGAACCATTGTATTTGTCAATGCAGGAACCCAGCTTGCAAAAATAGAGTCAGCCAGTGGGATTTTATCATTGAATATTATTCTTTCATTTGCCTTACTGGGTGTTTTTCCCATTGTAGCAAAACGCTTCACAGACATGGTAAGGCAGCGCAAAGTGTTTTCAAAATTTTCCAAACCTTCAACCTATGATTACAATATGGTTGTGATAGGAGCAGGATCTGCCGGGCTTGTGGCATCCTTGATTGCTGCTGCTGTCAAGGCAAAGGTTGCTTTGATTGAAGAGAACAAAATGGGAGGCGACTGCCTTAATACCGGGTGCGTACCCAGCAAAGCTCTGATAGCAAGCGCAAAACTTCTTTCCCGTGCAAAAAGGGCAGAAGAATTCGGGTTGGACAGAGTGGCAATTGACTTTGATTTTGCAAAGGTCATGGAGAGGATTCAATCCATAATTAAAAGAATCGAACCCCATGATTCTGCTGAACGTTTTACAGGACTGGGCGTTGATTGCATAAAGGGCAGAGCCAAGATAGTCTCTCCCTTTGAAGTAAAAATAGATGATAAAATTTTAACAACAAAAAATATTATCATTGCCACCGGTGCAAAACCAATGATTCCCGGTTTACCGGGTTTGGAAAAGATAAACTATCTTACTTCGGACACTATCTGGGATATCAGAACCCTGCCTGAAAAATTTGTGGTATTGGGGGCAGGACCCATTGGGTGTGAGCTGGCACAAGCTTTTTCAAGGCTGGGATCAAAAGTTACCCTTGTGCAGAGAGGGGCTCAAATAATGAAAAAAGAGGACCCTGATGCAAGCGGGATAATTATAGAGAAGTTCAGGTCAGAAGGGATTGATCTGCGTTTAAATCATCCGGCAACAGCAGTTGAAGTCCTGGAGGGGAAAAAACTGTTAATTTGTGAACATGAAGGAAAAGAGGTCAGAATAGAGTTTGATGAGATCTTGATAGCTCTGGGAAGAACCCCCAATGTTAAAGGATTCGGCCTTGAAGAGAT
>CAXMTQ010000453.1:0-1046 GCA_964196205.1 uncultured Desulfobacula sp. | reverse complement strand
ACCAGTTCTTTCACAAGAATTTTATCTTCATCATAAAATCCTTGTGAAAGCATTATGCCGTCTTCTCTCACTTTAAAATGCAGCATACCCCAGACAACAGGAGCATCAGGATGGGGTATTGATTCAATAAACAAAATCTTTAACCCGTCTTTTTCTTTAACATCTGTTACAGTATGCGTATAGTCCTTAACAATTGTATCAGACTTTGCAAGATCATTATTGGAAAAATCAGACCCCATCCACGCTTGGGACATCATTGACGGAGGAAGTTTGATAGTCCGGTTGATCTTGGGGTTGAACGTCCACATTTCATCACCTTTTTTAAGAGTACCGTTTCCCCTGTCCTTTGCCGGAGATATGATCTTAAAAAGAGAATCATGCACCCCTCTTGTCCAGACTTTTATTTTCATAGTCCTTTCCCACTCTGCACGATGAATTGTCAACTCAGCAACAGATATCGATGCAACTCCTCTGTAATAATCAAATGCTTTTTTAACAATTTCTGGACCCATGTTTTTATCAAACCCAAAACTTAAACCTACAAACAAAAACAGTGATAAAAAAACAAATGCTGCAATTTTCATGACGGTTAAATATCTATGCATGATTCTTCCTTCTGTTTTTCCAATGCTTTAATTATCAATTGAAAAAAGCCATTCATTACTTTTTCGATATCAAACTCATCATCAAACCATGCCTGCAAACCCATCACATCCACTGCCCCAACTATTGCAGGCACATAGGAGGCAGTATCCAGGTCAGCATTGAACTCGCCCCTTTCAACACCATCCTCAATAACTGCAACAAGAACATCACCAATCTTTTTATAAAAATCTTTAAAAAGGGTTTTCATCTCTTTTCGATATTTTGAAGAACCTGTTGCAGCCCAGAATTCAAAAGTCAAGGGGATAAGCTCCTGTGCATCTTTTAATGACTCTGTAACACTTTGAGCAAATACCTCAAGCTTCTCTTTTGCACTTTTTGCAGCAAGTTTTGAAAGGCCTAACTTTGCAATCTCTTCATTGTATTTGAGATACCACTCAAAG
>CAXMTQ010000452.1:804-1075 GCA_964196205.1 uncultured Desulfobacula sp. | reverse complement strand
GAACAGATCATTCCCACCCCGGGAGATACCATGTGCAATACCTGGCAGCTTATCGAAGTGGCCAGACGGCTGGGATTCAAAAAGCAGTTTCCCTGGAGCCGGAAAACCTATATTGAAGATATCTGGAATGAGTATATCCAGTTCCACGACAACCCCAAGCACCGGATGGCGCCTTACAAAGAGCTTAAAGCGCGATCGGGAATTCAATGGCCTTTTGTAAACGGCATGGAGACAAAATGGCGCTATAATGCCAAATATGATCCAGCCTGTA
>CAXMTQ010000452.1:0-794 GCA_964196205.1 uncultured Desulfobacula sp. | reverse complement strand
TTACGGCAAACCGGACCACAAGGCCTGGATATGGTTGAGGCCTTACGAACCGGCGGCGGAATCGCCTGATAGCGAGTATCCTTTCTGGCTAAATACCGGCCGGGTCTTGGAACATTGGCATACCGGCTCTATGACCCGGCGCGTTCCGATCCTTCACAAGGCTGTTCCGGAATCCTATGTGGAGATTAATTCCGACGATGCCGACCGCTTGGGCATTACCAATGGAAGCAAGGTTAAAATTTCTTCTAGAAGGGGTTCCATTGTGATGAAGGCCAGTATCAACGGCAGGGGACGTCCACCAAGAGGGATGGTTTTTGTTCCTTTTTTTGACGAAAGCTATTTAATCAATGAGGTCACCTTGGATGCATTTTGCCCCATATCCAAACAGCCGGATTATAAAAAATGCGCTGTAAAAGTGGAGAGAGCATGATGGAAAAGCCAAATCATAAGGAGAAACAGAAGGTGGGGCGGGTCTTTCTTGTTTTTGCCGGGATTTGCTTGCTTGCCATACCGTTTGTCGTACTTTCGGCCTTGAACTATGAGCCCAAGGAAAGTAAAGCAGCACTGGTGGAAACCCCGAGCCAGGACTTTGATCAGAACGGGAAATCCATTTTCGAAAACTATGATCGGATATCCAGGGACTATCTGAAAGGCACGTCCACGGAACGGACCCTTGGTGAATACTATTCTCGGAGACAATATGTCGGGTCACCACCCTTTATCCCGCATAAGGTTGAGGAAGCAGATGAAGCCCAAGTTGAGTGTCTTGCATGTCATGCCAGAGGCGGTTGGAC
>CAXMTQ010000451.1:695-1077 GCA_964196205.1 uncultured Desulfobacula sp. | reverse complement strand
TTTTGATCATATCCGCCTTATTGACCTGGTAGGGTATCTCAGTCACTATAATACATTCCCTACCCTGAACTTCCTCTATATTCGCTTTGCCACGCATTACCACTCTTCCCCTACCGGTATGAAAAGCTTCCTTAACACCATCATACCCATAAATTATACCACCAGTCGGGAAATCCGGAGCCTTGATGTGTGTTATCAGTTCATCAATTTCAATATCATTATTATCAATGTAGGCAATAGTACCATCAACAACTTCAGATAAGTTGTGCGGAGGCATATTAGTGGCCATACCAACGGCAATTCCCGAAGCTCCATTTACCAATAAATTCGGAACTCTGGTTGGGAGTACAGTAGGTTCTTGCAAAGAATCATCAAAGTTCAA
>CAXMTQ010000451.1:0-645 GCA_964196205.1 uncultured Desulfobacula sp. | reverse complement strand
GCATAGCAGCTGGGCTATCGCCATCAATAGATCCAAAGTTACCCTGCCCATCTACCAACATATATCTCAAACTCCATTCCTGGGCCATACGCACCATAGAATCGTAAACGGAAGTATCGCCATGGGGGTGATATTTACCCAAGACCTCACCAACAATACGGGCAGATTTTTTATGGGCACTATTTGAGCGAACACCCAATTCGTGCATACCGTAAAGAACCCTTCTGTGTACCGGTTTTAGACCGTCCCTGACATCGGGTAAGGCACGTGACACAATGACCGACATTGAATAATCAATGTAGGCAGACTTCATTTCTTTGTCTATGTTAATGGGAATCAATTTTTCTCCTTCTGCCATTCTACAATTTTATCTATTTAATTTGGTTAAAAAAGCAAGGCAATATACGTAAATTCAAAGCTTTCAAAGCACATATCAAATACTTTATAAAAGAATTTATTAACACCTTTTACAGCTATTTTAGTTGATAATTTCCATGTTAATTATTTTGTAATTCGGGGCTTTTTTCGTCATTTAGGACATGTTTATCGATTATAGGTATGGTATTTGATCTAGATTGGTATAGTTTTACTAATTTTATGGATGAAAGGATAATATATGGATGATAATTTTTCGCCGAGGGTAAA
>CAXMTQ010000450.1:0-1079 GCA_964196205.1 uncultured Desulfobacula sp. | reverse complement strand
AGTGTCTGCCATCCATATTTTGTGAATGTTTTCTTTTGCTTTTTTCTGGAGTTTTTTTGGTAATTTATTTAGAATATTTGCTGTTTTATGAACCCAGCATCTTTGCCATGCAGTTGTTTCATAAGTCTTGGAAAGTGCTTTCCAAAAACCAAGGCTGCCATCTCCAATTGCCAGCTCCGGGGCTTTTTGAAGGCCCCTGCGCTTAAGATCGTTCAAAAGTGACAGCCATGATTGTTCGCTTTCCCTGTATCCACCCTCTATTGCCAATAATTCTTTATCACCGTCTTCGGTGGCACCGATGATTACCAGCATGCATTGTTTGTCATCCATCCTGACATTGCAATAAACGCCGTCAGCCCAGATATATACATAGTGCTTTCCAGATATGTCCCGATTTTGCCATTGCTGATATTCATCTTCCCATATTGTTTTTAAACGGCTTATTGTCGATGCTGACAGACTGGGTGCATCCTGGCCAACAAGGGCTGCCAGGGCTTCAGTAAAACCACCAGTGGATATGCCCTTCAGATATAGCCAGGGAATAAGTGTCTCTATACTTTTGGTTTTGCGAAGATAGAAAGGCAATATAGAAGATGCAAATTTGATTTTATTTTTACCGTTTTCCCCTTTCCGATCACATGCCCTGGGAGCTTTGACCCGAATAGATCCAATCCCGGTCTGGATATCTCGCTCAGGAAGATATCCATTGCGGGTGATCCGTTTTTTACCCTGATCATCCAATAGACCAGAATATTGTTCCAGGAAATTGTTGATTTCTACTTCTAATGCAGTTGCTAACAATTTTCTGGCCCCATTTTGTAATACCTGCGTGATTGGATCATCAATAAATGTTTCTGGCTTTTTTATGCCGGTTAAGTTATCTTTTCTCATGGTGTGTGTATCCTTTCGTTTTGAGTTTTTAAGTTCCGGAAAACTGCTAAAACAATTAACCGGAGGATACACCGCCTACACACTCAAACACAACTTTTAGTTATAACTCCCGGCAATAACCGATGAGCTGGTACTTTATTTTTCTAACTTTCCATACAAATCTTTATTGATTAGATATTATTTAGTTA
>CAXMTQ010000449.1:0-1084 GCA_964196205.1 uncultured Desulfobacula sp. | reverse complement strand
TTACAATAATAGAGATGTTGACAGTGATTGCAGTCATTGGAATTCTTGCAACCATTGCTGCCCCGAGTTTTCAAAAATCTGTTATTCGAGCTAAAGAGGCATCCTTGCGAAATTCTCTTTTTGTATTAAGAGATGTTTTAGATCAATATTATGCAGATCATGGAGATTATCCGGAAACTTTGGAAGTTCTTACCCAAAAAAAATATATAAGGAAAGTTCCTGAGGATCCTTTTACGAGATCAGAAGAGACATGGATATTAATTCCACCTGAGGGTGAAGGCCTTTCCGGAGTATATGATATTCACAGCGGCAGTAACAAGATAAGTCTTTACGGAACGCCATATAATGAGTGGTGAAAAAGGATTTACATATCCGGCAGCACTGGCTATGATTATTATTGTTTCTGTCTCTTTAATGGTGGTTCAAAAACAGTGGAGCACCATAGTGAAAAGAGATAAAGAAAAAGAGCTTTTTTTCAGGGCAGACCAGATTGTGCAGGCGATAGAGTCTTTTTATCACAGCTCTTTAAAAGGATCTCAACAATATCCAAGAAGCTTGAAAGTTCTTTTAAAAGACAACAGATTACTTGGTTTAAAGCGGCATTTGCGAAAAATATATAAGGATCCCATGACAGAGGATGGTAAGTGGGGAATCATATATGATGGAAAGGGCGGTATCAAAGGTATTTTTTCTAAAAGCCGGGCAGAACCAATTAAAACAGGTAATTTCCCGAAAATTTATAAATCCTTTGAAAATAAAACAAAATATAATGACTGGAAATTTGTATATGAGCCGGAAAAGGAGGCACCATCATGAAAAAAACAGTAATTCTTATTTTAATTATATGTTGCTCATCTTTTGTATATGCGTCTGATATTTCAGACAGTTTTACACAAAAGTATAACTCCCTCTTACCTCCGGAAAACAGTTCTGTTGATTCAGATTATCTTTATGAGCAGATTGCCCTTGGCAGTCAATATACAATTATACTGCTGGATCAACTCAATACTAATAATGACACTTTAAATGAAAAAGTTGACATTATGATTGAAAAATTCAGTATTCTAATTGAGCAGAACAGAAA
>CAXMTQ010000448.1:0-1101 GCA_964196205.1 uncultured Desulfobacula sp. | reverse complement strand
AAATTTCACCATCCAGAGAATTCACAATTGATTTGGTATCCTAAATTATTCAAGAGCCTGAATACTTCTGACAAGGATAATAATCCTTGAGTGTAGGACATTCCTTAAATTTGACTATCCTTCTGAAGGCGTATAAGCTTTTTTCATATTCAAAAAAAGATATTTTCTTATATATAGACTGCAACACAAATTTTACCGGGCTTGTCCAACCACCGGATAAGATCGTGGTTCGTTCCTCACACAATCTATCCTTGTTCGTTAGCAGTTTTGTATTTTATATTTCATGTAGAGTACATTAAATGGAAGGTGGTCGAATTTTTGTGTTTCATCTTCAATAAACCCAATTTCTAAATACCAGTCTTTTAATTGAGTGTGTTTTGCAATAATTCCAACACTGATATTTTTAACATTTTTAGATTTTGTGTACTCAATAATATGCTGAACAAGTAAAGAACCAATACCTTTGTGCCTGAATTCTGGAGAAACTGATAACCTGTTCAGATACGCTGTGTCATTATTAGGTTGTTCGAATGCAACACATCCTGTTATTTCATCGTTTTCAATTGATAGGAAATACTCTTGTCCTCTGTCAAAGTCAGATATTATCCATTCAGAAGTACAAAAGGATGGATGGTTAGGTGCATTATTAATATTCAGATTCAATAACTCAGCAACATCTTTATTACTTTTGCTTACAAGTGATGCGAGACGTTTAGCATCCTTTCTTTCAGCTGTTACAATTTGCATTTTAACTACCGATAATGACTTTTTCTGATCTACTTACTTTGAACATCTGCGGTTTCACCCGTAACATGTTCCTTGTTGAGTTTTCATCCATCAAGGGTCAAACCTAGACTGGACCCCCTTTTTGAGTTGTTTTTAAAATATCATTGACCATTTTTCTATTTATTTAATAATTTTAATCAATAAACCTACTGGTAATATCTCCCGAAAAGCCAGCATTAATATCCAACGATTTGAAGTGCGCTGTACTAGAAAAATCAATGGTTTTCAAAAAGAAATAGCGGATTTTTTGATTTTTTTTTGTTCGAAAATAAATACAAAATTTTCCAATATCATAGACAATACTCCATTGAGTAT
>CAXMTQ010000447.1:0-1123 GCA_964196205.1 uncultured Desulfobacula sp. | reverse complement strand
ATCAAATTTATTCGTGTATTCAACAAGGGCTTCATCTCCCCTTGTTTTGATATTTTCAAGGATGGTTTCTACATTTTCATAATCTTCTTTAGAAAAACCCAAACCTCTTTCAATGGTATCCTGCACACGTTTTTCAGCAGTTTTAGAAGGATATTGATATATTTTCATGGTTATAATTTTTAATTCTTAGTTTTACCATAACATCCTTTCACAGGATGTTATGGTAAATTTTTAAACATGAAGAATTTGAATCTGTTTCTTCATGGCAAAGGTTTATCTAAAATTTCAGGGTTTTTTCCAGATCTTCCAATGTAAAATCCCAGGTAGTATCATGGGGCGGGAATTTTTCATCAAACATTTCAGGTAATTTATCATCTACTTTTGTGAAACCGGCTCTTTTGTTAAACTCTTTTTCATTTCTCAAAATCTGTTTTCCAAGATCCAGAATATCGTCAGGAGTGATCGATAATCCATATTGAGCATTAAGCATTGCTGCAACAGTGGGAAGACCGTCTTCATTATCAAGAACTGCAAAGGCTACAAAAAGACACAATCCTGCTGCATCAATGGCTGCTGTTGCAATCTGCAGACCCTGGGACAGTTCTACATTTCCCTCTTTTTTATGGGGATCAACAGTTCCGCCAACACCAAGAATATTTGCTGTAACACCATAACCTGCAGTATGATCTGCACCCATTGGAGTTGTTGCATAGGTAACTCCAACACCTTTGCAGGATCTTGGATCATAGGCCGACATGGATTGTTTTTTAACGACAGGTACTCTGTCTACACCAAGGGCTTCGCCTGTGAATGCAGCTCCATTTCCAATTATTTTACCTACTGGAGCTCCCTCTCCGACTTTAGACAGAAGATCTATGGCTGCCTTGCCGTCTCCCCATGGAATCATGCCGCCTTCCATGGCAATCCCAAGGGTTACACCTGTTTCAATGGTATCAAGGCCAAAATCATCGCAAAGTCTGTCCAGCATGGCAATATCATCAAGCTCTTTAAAAGTGATCTTTGCTCCAGTACCGTGAGCAACCTCATGACGATTAAGTACTGCGTTATTGTAAAGTGTTATTTCCCGTTCATTTACATGCTGATTTAAATAGTTTTTAGCTTC
>CAXMTQ010000446.1:701-1129 GCA_964196205.1 uncultured Desulfobacula sp. | reverse complement strand
AGGCAAAAAAGTAGTGATAGATGCAAAAGCGTGGAATAATGTTGTTCCTTTACACCAAATCCGAAGAACAACGAATTATCTTAATGAGCTAGCCAGCACCGAAGGCGTCGATCAAGTATTATTGGTAACCAACAAGAAGACTCCACTACCTCTAAGCCAAATTAATAATGATGCAATATCAGTAATTACTATTTCGGAACTTAGTTCAGCATTGAAAAAAGCAGTATAGAATCAAATATAACAAGGTTTTTCGAGTTGACTGGAATAACTATGGGGTTGTTTCTTTTAAGGTCATTGGCAGCAACTCAAAAACAACGTTATGACTTCTGAAAAAGCACCTATAACTGCAACGATAGTTAAGTAACCTGGACGATAAAACTAATACATACAATGGCAAGGATGTTTCAATAGCCGACTTTCAATGTCTG
>CAXMTQ010000446.1:0-593 GCA_964196205.1 uncultured Desulfobacula sp. | reverse complement strand
TCACTATTCAACGCGTCTCTATTCCCTCATCCCGCATGTGTTCCTTCACTGCCTCAATCGGTACTTCCTCCCTGTGAAATATGCCCGCAGCCAAGGCGGCCTCCACGTCTTGATTCTTTTTGATAGAGTGAAAACTCAAGATGTTGGCAAGATATATGGACTTTTCTCCCCACAAAATACTGGTAAAAATTCTTCTTCTGTATTAGTCTTTTTTATCCAATGTATTTACATAAATAGCTGCTCATATCTGCAATTGAATGATCACTAACTTGTTCATTTCAAGGAGGTTCAAAGATGAAGAAGACAGGTCCCAAATTAATGAAGATGTTTATGCACTGTATCTCTGTGGTGATGCTATCGTGGATAGTTCTGTTGGGAATGTCCACGGGGGTAAAAGCCGATGAGGCAGATGCCAAGAGAATTCTCAAGACCTTGTCCGACTACATGGCGGCCCAGAAAGCCCTCTCGTTTGAATTCGATGCCATCCTTGAGGTCGTCACCCATGATGCACAAATACTCGCGCTGGCGAGTTCCGGTACCGTCACACTCAACCGGCCTGACAAGATCTGGTCCACGCGTTCCGGCGGATTTGC
>CAXMTQ010000445.1:0-1132 GCA_964196205.1 uncultured Desulfobacula sp. | reverse complement strand
AAAGGATTTTACCTTTTTCCTTTACAGCATTGACAGCATTGAAAAGAGCCTTGGTTGCCTGGTAAAGCTGTGCATCTGTTCTATGACCGCCTGCTGAAATCAGGGCAAAATCGCCTTTTTGTGAAATTTTTTCACAGCATGCATTATTAAGCTTTTCACATCCCTGCATAAATGTCTCTTTTAACTCTCCTGCTCCTGCATGGAAGATATCTCCAGCACCATTTGCTGCAACAGCAACATAGGAACAGGTTTTATTTTTTAAAAACATGGAGGCAGCATCTTCCATATCTTCATTGACTGGATTTTTTATGAGCTGTGCCTGTTTAACCATGGGATGAGGTGTCCCATCTTTTTGGATGGCAAGAGAGTGATTTAGCTGAATGGAATCATATCCTGCAATACCAGGCAAAATGTATTTTCTGCCTCCCCCAAATCCTGCAATCAAATGATGCAGCACACCGCCAAAAATAATTATATGATCGGCCTCACAAGCTTCTTTGGTAAAAAAAAGAGCTGTGTTTTGTTTTGTTTTTCCGAAATAAACAAGCCTGTCTCTATTTTTATTGGCAGAATTTAAAATTTCAATTTTGCTGACACAAAAGTCACCAACAAGGGAGGCAAATTCATCACGATCAAAATCTGCATGGGTTCCGAGAGCTATGATAATTTTTATGGATTTTGCCATAACACTTAGATTCAACAGAGTTTTAACAATTACAGGAACAAAGATATCACCTCTTGCCCATAGCCGTGTGTTGTCAGGAACTATAATTACAATTTTTTTATTTTTAATATTCAAAGGGGCAGACTCTTTTATACCCTCTGCAATCTCATTTTTTATCTGCTCATGGCTTAAGGCAGGGATATCTTTTCCAGTCAGTGTATCAATTATCATATTATCAGGAATTGAAAAATTGATTACACCTGAACCTTTTTCAAGTTTGACTCTCATAGTTCAATCATTTCCACAGGATGTTTCACTATTAAATTATCGTCTCCCTTTAAATTTCCTGCAAGATTGATCCTGCACACAGGACAGTCTGTCAGCCAGATTTCTGCACCTGTCTTTTTAGCATTTTCAATTTTTCCTTTAACCATCTCCTTTGAAAGCTCAGGATATTCATAAAAAAAT
>CAXMTQ010000444.1:0-1144 GCA_964196205.1 uncultured Desulfobacula sp. | reverse complement strand
ATTTAATTGAAAGGTGCAAAACCATGAGAATCGTTACAAGACCTGATTTTGACGGGATTGTCTGTGCAGTGCTGCTGCTGGAGGCTGAAACTATTGACAGAGATATTTTATGGACTGAGCCCGATGAAATCCAGAAAGGGCAGGTCAATATTTTTAAAGATGATATCATGGCAAATCTTCCCTGGTCACCTGATTGCGGGCTATGGTTTGATCACCATATCTCCAATAAGCCGGATAAGGATTTTCAAGGCGCTTTTGAGATTGCCCCTTCTGCAGCCGGGGTTATTTACAAATACTATAAAGAGAGACATAGATTAAACAGTAATTTTGATGAACTGGTTTTAAATACAGATATTATTGATGCAGCTGATCTAAACATTGATCAGGTTCGATATCCTGAAAATTATCCATATATTTTACTCTCAATGACTATCAGGAACCAGGAGTATGAAGATATTCCTTATTGGAACAAACTTATTGATCTTTTGATGAAGACAGATATTGATCATGTTATTGCAGACCCGGAGGTTAAAAAGCGCTGCCACAATGTGATTAAAGAAAATACAGCTTTTGAAAGACATTTATCTACACATACAAAAATTATTAATAAAACCTCCATTACAGATTTTAGACCCCTTGATATAGTACCTGAAGGGAATCGATTTCTGACTTATTCTCTTTTTCCAGAAACCATTGCCAGTGTAAAATTACGATTTGGCAATTCAAAAAATCAATCAGGCCAGAAAAATATTCAACTGAGTATTGGTCACTCTATTTTTAAGAAACAGTGTAATGTTAATATAGGAAATCTTCTTGCCAGATATGGCGGTGGCGGCCATGCCGGTGCCGGAGGATGCACACTTGATGCTGAAACAGCAGATAAAACTATTGAAGAGATTCTTGAAATTATGTTTCAGAATAAAAAAGAAATTTAAAAAGTGTTAATTTTTCTACCGGCAATAGAGTTGGAGAAGTCAACCTTGTGTTACAGCCTGTTGACAAAGGTAAACATCCCATATAAAGATTAAGCAATAATAATTATAATACTATCATTTTTTGAATTCGGAGATAATTATTTCAATGCATAGAAAACCAAGCTATGAAGAGTTGGAACATGAAGCAAAAAAAATTAAAGAAGAGAGAG
>CAXMTQ010000443.1:0-1167 GCA_964196205.1 uncultured Desulfobacula sp. | reverse complement strand
TTTTTGAATCTGGGATTCAGCCGGAAACGGTGGTCAATGATTTTATCCTGGAATCTCTGGTATTGGAACTGGCTGTATCCCTCTGACTGTGAGGGGAGCGCTGTCTGGAGGCAAAAAAGAATCAGCCAGAAATAATGCTTTATATTTATTAATCCGGCAATCAAATAGCCGCCCCAGCATAAGTAATTTTAGGATGCTTAAAATATCTTTTTATTCTACCCGGTAATTTTTGAAGTTTTCGCAAATGAGATATGGCTTTTCGTTTTTCCTGTTGAGCTGCTGTACTCAGTTTGCGTGTATCTGTTTTTTCCATGCGTCTTTATAGCAAATCACTAATAAAAAGTCATGTCTTCTAGGCTTTTAAATCAGGAATTTGATTTTTGGATGTCAATTTGGATCCTGGCTGGAGTTATGACTAATTATCCTAATGCCAAATCTTCAGAGACACGGATTGTAATGGATACCAAAAAATACTGCAAACAGATGCAAGTAGTCTTGAGTTTCTATTGCAAAAGGAGACATTCTTATTTAGGACTTGTAAGCCCATTGGATTTTGAGTATAGGTATAATCAGAAAATATACGAAAATGCAGCATGATTTTGTGTCTACAAAAAGCAAGAAAGATCAAAATACTTTTTTAAATATTATGAAGATTTGATATCAAATTTTAAAGAACCTGAAACTGAAGAAATAAACTAAACTATGAAAACTGAAAAACTTTTTTTCCTTGATTTTGAAGCCTCAAGTTTCAACTGGGAGTCTTATCCAATTGAAGTGGCTTGGGGGAATGAATTATCAAATATCGAAAGTTATCTAATATCACCTGAGTCGATAGAATCGTGGAAAGACTGGAATCCTGAATCTGAAAAAATACATAATATAAGTAGGCTGAAACTTATTCAATCTGGCATTAATCCATCGAAAGTGTGTGAGATGGTGACTCAAAATTTGAGTAATTGTATTGTGTACACTGATAATCCATGTTGGGATAGTCTTTGGATAAGGAGATTATTTATATCATGCAATATAGATCTACCTCCGATCGATATCAGACATATTGATTCTCTTTTAATAGAAACTGTATGCCCTAATCTCTCTGATAGAATTAACGGCTTATTCAATATATTACAATTAAAGGTAAAATCTAGGGAAATGGTCAAAGGTCAA
>CAXMTQ010000442.1:0-1174 GCA_964196205.1 uncultured Desulfobacula sp. | reverse complement strand
TCACATTCAAGTTGATAATATAACAGCATGAATATTATATCTGAAAAATAGGTTGACCAGAGTTAAGTATTATTATCCTAAGGTGGAGTATCCCGAAGCTGGAATACTCAATGATACCAAAAATATACTTTACCAAATTTTTGTTAAAATTTAATCAAAGATAATGCAAGTATGTTTGAGTTTCAGGGTTTGAAAAAATGTGCAATATCATTCATGTTAATCTCCAATAAAGTTTATCTTGTTATATTTTCACTAAAAATGATCCGTCGAAATGTCTTTACAGGTATTAAAAAGATTGATACAAAAATCTTGATTCGGATTTTTTTATGTATCGGATCGGATATCATTCAAATTTACAAGATGGACGTCGCTGACACTCCGCCTTTTATGTGGACGTTAGCATTTAAAAATTTATTTTTTTGTAACACTCAATCGATAGCCAGTACTTTTTCCTCGCTTGGCTAAGGAGTATTAATCAATGAACGGCAACAATCTGTATCGACCTACCGAGCACTTTTCAAAAAAATTGGAGAAAGTAAAACAATCTGACCCCCCTAGTTACAAGCGCATCCGACAGGTTATAGAACGCCTGATCGCTGAGCCAGATGGTGCAGATGGTAAAATGCATGGGTTTTATCAGGGACGGTACAAGAAATATGTTGGCAGACGGGATTACCGGGTCATTTACTATTGGTGCAAACTATGTCGGAAGGAGAATCGTCGATTGGAAAAAGAATGCGATGATTGCCAAACCATCCCAGACAATAGTGTTATTTTCTTTGATCTTTATCATAAAAATGAAATGAAAAAATTTAAGAAAAACAACTAAAGGAATAGTTTTTATAGAAAAAATCCTAAATAAAAGTGCTAACAAACCAATTAACGCAGATGATCCTACCCCAAAAAATTGGAGACGAGGTTAAGCCATTTTTTAAAACAAATCTACATTCAAGTGAACCGAAATTTAAAAACCAACACTCAAGGATAATTATCCGAAGGTGGAGTATCCCGAAGCTGGAATACTCCATGATACCAAAAATATACTTTATCAAAATTTTGTTGAAAAATACTGCAAACTGATGCAAGTATGTGTAACTTTTGACTTGCCGGAATTTATAAAGGACCGAATTAAATGGGACGAATGGTTTTATCTCCAATAAAAACGACTTTAAAA
>CAXMTQ010000441.1:0-1182 GCA_964196205.1 uncultured Desulfobacula sp. | reverse complement strand
TCTCTGTGTTGATGCGATCATTGCCCAAAAAGAAACTGATGTGCACTGTATCTACGTAGCCATCGGCCAGAAAAAATCAACGGTGGCCCTTGTGGTTGAAGCCTTGCGTAAGCATGGCGCCATGGAATACACCACTGTCGTTGCAGCCTGTGCTTCCGATCCTGCGCCGTTACAGTACATCGCTGCCTTTGCAGGATGCTCCATGGGTGAATACTTCAGAGATAATGGCCAGCATGCCCTGATCATCTATGACGATCTTTCCAAGCAGGCTGTTGCTTACCGCCAGCTTTCCCTGCTTCTGCGTCGTCCACCAGGACGTGAAGCCTATCCCGGTGATATCTTTTTCAACCATTCACGTTTGCTGGAGCGTTCCTCCAAGGTAAATGATGAGTTGGGAGCCGGTTCTCTCACTGCTCTGCCGATCATTGAAACCCAGGCTGGTGACGTTTCCGCCTATATTCCAACAAACGTTATTTCCATTACCGATGGCCAGGTATACCTCGAGCCGAACCTGTTTTTCGCAGGTGTCCGTCCTGCCATTAACGTCGGTCTGTCGGTTTCCAGGGTTGGTGGTGCTGCCCAGGTAAAGGCAATGAAACAGGTTGCAGGTTCGCTGCGCCTTGATCTTGCCCAGTATCGTGAGCTGGCAGCATTTGCCTCCTTTGGTTCTGATCTCGACAAGGCAACCCAGCAACAGCTGAATCGTGGGGAAAGGCTTGTTGAGGTTCTCAAACAACCACAATACCAGCCATTATCCATGGAAAAACAGGTTACCATCCTTTGGGCAGGCGCCAGGGGATTCCTTGATCCGATTCCGGTAAACATGCTGGCTGAATATGAGAAGGATCTTTATGCCTATATTGAACAGAGCGCGCCGGCAGTTTTTGATACCTTAAAAGAAAAAGAGGCAATTGACAGCGAACTCGAAGATTTGATGAAAAATACTCTGACCGCATTCAACGAATCGTTCTCAAGTTCGAAAGGTCTTAACTAATACGCACTAAGGCAAAGCAATGGCAAGTCTGAAGGATGTAAAATCAAAAATTGGTGGTGTGAAGAAGACTGCACAGATCACCAGCGCCATGAATATGGTTGCAGCTTCCAAACTGCGCGGAGCCCAGCAGAAGATGGAAGATTTCCGTCCCTATACGGAAAAATTCAATCAGGCAATGTCCAGTCTTT
>CAXMTQ010000440.1:0-1197 GCA_964196205.1 uncultured Desulfobacula sp. | reverse complement strand
CAGAAACAAACCGCTTTGAGCATGGAATTTAAGAAAATCTCTACGGTTTATTTTTTTTGCCATTAATACTCTCCCCCTTTGGAAAAAATATGATTTTTAACTTCTATTGCTTACTGTTTTTTGTAATTTTATCTGAAATATTTCCTATATATAACAGATTTTTTTACTGGAAAAAAATCTTTTTCACAAAAATATAAAATATTATGAAATTAATTTCTTAATATTGAACCATATACAGATTAAGAATCAATTCTTGCATAATTCCAGTTTTTGTGGTTTATCTTGTACATGAAAAAAAGAGCTTACCCTTTAAAAAATTCTTATAAAAACCCGGGAAAAAAATTTAATATAAAAAAAATGAAGCCGGGTTCTGACAAATCTTTAAAACAAGTATTTAAAAAAATCGGAGTGCCTGAAAAAGCCAGGTTCAAGCCTGACGCATTTCAACTCCAGGCCATTAAAGCAATAGAAAAATCAGATTGCCTTGTTACTGCTCCCACGGGTTCAGGAAAAACCTGGATTGCTCAAGAGGTTGCAAAAAAAGTGATGCAGAAAAAAGGCAGGGTCTGGTATGCAACACCCCTGAAGGCCCTGACCAATTCAATCCATGCCCAGTTTGTAGAACTTTTTAAAGAAGAAAATGTCGGGATTCTAACCGGTGATATAAAAGAAAACCCTGATGCATCAATTGTAATAGGAACTACAGAAATTTTAAGAAATCAACTATATGATGCCATGCATACAGGTGAGGACCTGAATTGTGATCTGATTATCCTTGATGAAGCCCATTTTCTCGGAGATGAACAACGCGGCGTTGTATGGGAAGAGGTCATGATCTATTTGCCCATCAGGATTCCTCTGCTGCTACTCTCTGCAACCATTGGGAACCCGTTTCAAATTGCAAAATGGCTTGAATCAATAAGAGAGCAAAAATGTCATGTTGTGGAAAGCCATGATCGGCCTGTACCTCTTTTTCCTCTTTTTATGCACCCTTCAGGAACACTTTTCCCTCTGATGCAAAGCCGGGATTCTGAAAAAAAACAGGAACTCCATAAAAAAGTTTTTAAATTTGAAAAAGCCGAAAGAAAACCAAAAATGGCACCTTTTGGCAAACTTCCCCCATTTGCAGATATCATGGCAATTCTTGACAGATATAATCTTCTGCCTGCGATCTTTTTTTTAAAATCAAGAAAAGAG
>CAXMTQ010000439.1:0-1201 GCA_964196205.1 uncultured Desulfobacula sp. | reverse complement strand
TTTCATTTTAATGCAGCTGCATTTTATGTTTTTAGGGGTTTGTTCTTGCCTATATTCAGTACATTCCGGCAGTAATCAATACATCTCTTAACGGTTTCAAGCTCAAGTCGCAGGGCTGTCTCCTTGTCTTCAAGATTTATACCCATATCTGTTTCAATATTGATTCTGTTGGTGGGAGAGTTCGTTTTTATCAGTTCATAGGCTTTTTCCATATCAATATCACCATCACCTGTTGCCACACCTTTTACTTTAAAACCATCCCGGTGGAATTCAATCAGGTTGTCGCGAAAATGGTTTGTGAATGCAACAGGAGAGAGATTTTCAATTGCCTCCATGGGATTCTCACCCATATGCCAGGCATTTACCGTATCAACACATGCCCCAACAAAAGGGTGGTCAACCTCTTTTAATATCCATAAAATCTCCTCTGAAAAAGAGTCGCAATGATTTTCAACGGCAATGTATATACCAAACTCTTCTGTCATGGATGCAGCAGCTTTAAACCGTTTTATAGTCTCTTCGAAATAGGGCATAACTCTTGGATCAAACTTTCTGCCGGTTCTCGGTCGGGGTCGTGCTATATCCATTCCAACTTTCATTACATCTGCTCCAAGATCCAAAGCTGTGTGAAGCCCTTCTTTCAAATCGTGCTGGATGCCTGTATCAATATTTCCAAGGTCCATGGACATATTATATTCAAGGTAGAGATTTTTCTCTTTTGCTGCTGCTCCAACCTCTTTTACAAAAGAGGGGTCAAGGTTTTCCAGGACACCGTCATCAATATGAAAACCGTCAAGTCCCAGCTCTACACCAAGATCAAAAAGTTCAAAGGTTGTGAGCTGTCTTTCCCATGGTAGATTGAATCCAGCCCATTTTTGTCCAATCCCGTGCAGGTAGAGGCTGTATGTATGCAGTCCGAGCAGCATATCTCCATCTTCTGTTTTATAGTGATTCATGGAATTGAAATCTCCTTTTTTTATCCAATAACTGAAAAACTTGAATCCTGGTTGATTTCACGGTTTCTGCTGAAAAAACCAATATCAAGTGTATGCTTGATATATTTCATTTTGTATTGCATGGGGTTTTTGTCATGGTCGTTGCCGTTTTCGCAGTATTGGATGAGCTCAGACATAAATGAGCCGACCGCAGGAGCGTTTTTATATTGATTGCCGCTGGTGCCGATGGCAAGATAAAATCCTGG
>CAXMTQ010000438.1:0-1224 GCA_964196205.1 uncultured Desulfobacula sp. | reverse complement strand
TGTTGTTAAGAGCCCGTTTTTGGATGTCATTGCGGTGCCTCCGGTATTCATCACCATGAAACAACCAGTTCCGTATGTATTTTTAGCCATTCCTTTTTCAAAGCATGCCTGCCCGAACAAGGCTGCCTGCTGATCCCCTGCAATACCGGCAATGGGCACACTGCAACCTGAAAAAGTTTCCGGACTGGTATGGGCGTAAATTTCAGAGGAGGATTTTACCTCGGGCAGCATTGATGCTGGAATATCAAGATGATCAAGAAGTGCTTCATCCCATCTGCATTCATGAATATTGTACATCAGAGTTCTGGATGCATTTGAATAATCAGTAATATGAACCCTGCCCTTTGTCAGTTTCCACACTAACCATGTATCAATTGTTCCAAAAAGCAGATCTCCTTTTTCAGCCTTTTGTCTGGCACCTTGAACAGTGTCAAGAATCCATTTCACCTTTGTTCCGGAAAAATAGGCATCAATCAAAAGTCCTGTTTTCTGCCTGAATTCCTGATCCAACCCTTTTTTAACAAGCTCTTTGCAAATATCAGCAGTCTGACGGGACTGCCACACAATGGCATTATATACAGGAATTCCCGTATTCTTATCCCAGACAACAGTGGTTTCACGTTGATTGGTAATACCCACAGCCTGGATATCACTCCCTTGAATATCTTTATGGGCAAGAGTTTTTTCAATAACTGACTGCACAGAAGTCCATATTTCCATTGCATCATGTTCAACCCATCCGGGATTGGGAAAAAACTGTTTGAACTCTTTATGGGTCACAAGGACAATCTGCCCTTCCCCATTGAATACAATTACCCTTGAACTGGTTGTTCCCTGATCAATTGCAAGCACATATTTTTTATCCGGCATTTGTCATTCCTCTTATGTTTTATTTTTGGTTGTCAGTTGTCAGTATATTGATATTAAACACAAAACATTCACCCCTGTCCACATAAAATCCATTAATAATTAAACTATTTTAAACACATATACAAGATCATTATTGATTGTTTTTTATCGATTCATTCTATTTCGCTTATTCTTTTTAATTTTTTTGTTCTTTTTGTTCTTGACGTGCCCTTAAAAATTCAATATAAATTGCATATTTGATATAAAGCTAAAACTCCTTTGTTTAATAAATAATAAGGAACAAATTAGTTTGAATTTTGCTACAAAGTTTTTACTTAAACTAAAAATACTATTATGGAAACAGATATATTAATA
>CAXMTQ010000437.1:0-1235 GCA_964196205.1 uncultured Desulfobacula sp. | reverse complement strand
TATCAATACCTCTGCCGGAATAAAACATATGGCACCTTTTTTCAGCGGACAGAAAAAATTCCAGCTTTCCCTGTTTAATCTGATCACCAATACCCTGTTTGCAAAAAATATCAGGACAAAACAAGAGTTTGCAAATCATGGACAAAATGAATTGAAAAATCTGTATAATAGAGGACAACAGTTTATTAATACCACCCTTAAATTAGGAAAAGAGTATCAGTCCTGTTTTGAACTTATTCAAAAACTTTCCCTGCAGCACCGGGAGAAGAAAAAAACTTTTACCACTCTTTCAGATCTTTTCAAAAATTTAAAAACCCTTGTCCCTCATAATTTTCTGGATATTTATACATACGAAAGGGTCACACACCTTAACCGGTATATAGCATGTATCAATATCAGGGCACAAAGAACTGCTGATAATCCTGTAAAAGAAGAGAAAAAAATATTGCAGCTTGCAAAATATAACAGATATCTCGAAAGCCTTCTATCTTCCCTTTCCCAAAGATCAACACTGGAGAAATCACAAGAGATTGAAGAATTTTTCTGGCTTCTTGAGGAGTATAAAATATCTCTGTTTGCCCCGGAGATTAAAACAGCTGTAAAAATTTCTGCCAAAAGGCTTGATAAATTTTTAGTAAAATTAAGTACAATGATATAAGACAGAATTTCCAACCTTGATAGTTCTCAAAAAATGAATAGAGTATTAGTTCAAGCAGGATATTTGCTACCATATCCAGTGGAAGGGTATTTTCCTGGCAAAGTCCAACCAGTGAATGGAAGGTAAACATCCTGGAATGGGTTGCATAAAAAATAAGAATAAAATTTTATAAGGATTAAATATAGTGTTTACGGAAAATATAACTTACTCAGCAGCCCTTGTTGCAGGGCTGCTTTCTTTTTTCTCCCCCTGTATTCTGCCGTTGATACCGGCATATTTCTCTTTTATTACAGGCCTAACCCTTGATGAATTAACTCAAGATAAAAAAGAGGTCAGACAGAAAGTAATTCTATCCACCCTTTTTTATGTGGCTGGATTTTCCTTTATTTTTATTCTTTTTGGAGCGTCTGCATCTTTTCTCGGTGGATTTGCATCAAAATACTCCTGGGTTGTCCGATATCTCGGAGGGTCCATTATTATTGTTTTCGGCCTTCATCTTCTTGGAATTATCAATATTAAAGGGTTTAATTTTGAAAAGAAAATCCATGTTAAAGAGAAACCTATACATCTTATGGGT
>CAXMTQ010000436.1:0-1265 GCA_964196205.1 uncultured Desulfobacula sp. | reverse complement strand
ATCGTTTGGTATTAATTTTGCATTAAATAACATAAATTTATTTTGACTTTGACTTTGATTTATAGTAGTTTAATGTCATATTCAAACCATAATTGCAGAGAAAATTTAATATTGAATTCAACTAAATTAAGGAGATTAAGATGAAGATTGTAAAACTGTTTTTACTTGCTTTTATTGTGTTATTTACACTCACTGCAAGTGCCCAGGCTGGTCCCAAAATCGCAATGGGACTTGGTGTTGCTGCTGTTCCAGACTATGAGGGATCCGATGACATGGAAGGTGCCCCACTTTTATTTCTCGATGTCCAGTGGGACAATTACATGTCTATAAGTGTGGTTGGTAACAAGGCAAAAGTCAACCTGGTTCCCAATCCAGTATTTAAAGCCGGTATTATTGCAGAGTATATTGGAGAGAGGGATGATGATGTTGACAATAGCCAGGTGGGATTACTGCCTGAAGTTGATTCATCCATTATGGTGGGTGGATTTGCAGGGTTTGAAAAAAACAACTGGGATGCATCCCTTGAAGCCATGACAGATGCCTCAGATTCAAATGACGGTTCAACTGTAAGGGTCAACCTTGGATATGCATACGCTATAAATAATGATCTGAAGACAAGATTTGGAGTTTTTTCAACCTGGGCAGATGATGATTATATGGCATCTTATTTTGGTGTTTCTCCTGCAGGTCATGATGCCAGCGGTCTTCGCATCTATGAAGCAGAATCAGGAATTAAAGATGCTGGTTTAAATCTGACAGTTAATTATACACCCTGGCAGAACTGGGGTATTATGGGACTTGTTACATTGAAAAAGATGATGGGTGATGCAGAAGACAGCCCTGTTGTAGATGATGTTGGTAGTGACACTCAAGCTATTATAGGATTTATAGTTACCTATAGATTCTAATCATAATCAGCAGTTACTGAAAACCTGAAGGGGATGCAATATATGAAATATTGGATCCCCTTTTGTATATTGGGGTTGACACAAAATAGGTTTTTGTTCTATCAATACCGCTAAACAGGGAGTGGAGAAGTTGTGATATCCAAACTTATAAATGTACAATCAAAGGAGATGAGTTGTGAAAAAGAGTTACCTTGTAAATACCAGACCGGGCAAAGCTGAAAAAAAGTTTAAATATTTATTTATCTGTCTATTTGTTGTTTCCTTTTTGAGTTTCAGCCACAATACGGTCTTTGCAGGTGAACTCATTGATTATCATGGTGTATCCTCTTTTTATGGAGAGAGTACCTGGACCAGTAT
>CAXMTQ010000435.1:0-1271 GCA_964196205.1 uncultured Desulfobacula sp. | reverse complement strand
TCATGAAAAAACTTTTATCTGTCTTTTTGGCTTTATCTTTAATGCTCTGCTTTTCAGCGTCAATTCAGGCAGCAGATGCAAAAAAGGTGATTACATGGAAAATGCAGGCATCTTATCCAGTAGGTACAACGGTTATGATGAACGGTGTTGAATGGGCAAAAGCCATAGAAAAAATGACAAATGGCCGTCTTAAAGTGGAAATTCTTCCTCCAGGCGCCATGTGTGGTGTCAGGGATATTGTAACCTACATGGAAAAAGGAGTTTTTGATTGTGCCATTACCTATGGTGGGTTTTATACAGGTCTGATTCCTGAGACTGATCTTGAAATCGGTTTGCCCCAGGGGCATAGATCATGGGATGAAGTATGGGATGCAATGTATAACAGAGGCTTAGGCGATATCATAAGCGAAGCCTATGCAGAGCACAACATAAAATGGTACCCTGCCGCAGCTGATAATTACTATCATTTTAATACTAATTTTCCCGTAACAAAGCTGTCTGATTTAAAAGGCAAAAAAATTCGTGCCCTGGGAGTTTATGGGAAATATGTACAAAAGCTTGGTGCATCAGCCGTTGTTGTTCCTGGAGCTGAAATGTATATGGCAATGAAACTTGGGACCATTGACGGTGCCATATATGGAGCCACAGGCCTTCAGGATGTTAAACTTCATGAAGTTGTAAAGTATTATACCCTTCCTACTGCTGCCCAGATTGCTTTATCGCTGTTGATTAATAAGGATTCCATGGCCAAACTGCCACCGGATTTAAGAGTATTGGTTGAAGAAGGAACCCGCTATATTTTAACTGACACGGGTATGCGTTATATCACCCAGTGCAAGGATTCCTTGAGTAAGTCTGTAAATTCAGGGTCTGTTCAAATCAGCACGCTTCCGGAAGAGGAGATGGCTAAGATGAGAGCTCTTGTCATACCAATTTGGGATGAGCTGGCTCAAAAGAGCCCCAGAATGAAAAAAGGGGTAGATATTCTAAAACAGCAAATGCGTGACCTTGGACGTCCAATGGATTAATTTTTAAGGGGAGATCCAATTGGATCTCCCCCATGTTTTAACTATCTTAAGGAGCCAATGATGACATTTATTATTCGTATCATTGACATGACAAATGAGTGGGTGGGTAGAATAATAGGGCTGTTGTTAATTCCCCTTGTGCTTATAACAGCTTTTGAAGTCTTTATGCGATATATTGTTGAAAAGCCTACCATCTGGTCGTGGGATCTCAATATCCAGATTTTCGCTGCAATCGTTATGCTT
>CAXMTQ010000434.1:0-1282 GCA_964196205.1 uncultured Desulfobacula sp. | reverse complement strand
ACAGAATCGAACTGTTGACACGGGGATTTTCAGCCCACGCTCTTGAGAATTGAAAGGTAAGGTGTTAAATTAAAATAATAATACTAATTATAAAAAATGATGGACATATGATGGATAAATTGGACAAATAACAAAAAGGGCTCTCAACCTAAAAGGCGAAAACCCTTGTTATTTATGGTGGGCCGTCAGGGGATCGAACCCGGGACCTACTGATTAAGAGTCAGTTGCTCTACCAATTGAGCTAACGGCCCATAAAAAAAACCTTGCAAATCTAACAACCAATCTTGAAAAAGTCAATATTTTTTTGTTTTTAAAGGGCTTGCAAAAAGCGGTTGACCCATTAATCATAGGTTTGATATGTTTAACTTCAAATTTTATATGATAGAATAACTTCAAATTTTATAATGTGTTGATGTTTTGTTGAGGGTGGTAAATACTACAGGCCACCTGTGGTAGTTTTTATAAATTTAATAATTTTCAAGATTAGGAAACAGAATATGTCAAAATCAGAAATTTTTTTTAAGGAAGCACAAAATTTAATTCCAGGCGGTGTTAATTCTCCTGTTAGAGCCTGCGGATCAGTTGGGGGACAGCCTGTATTTATGGAAAAGGGTAACCAAAGCAGGATTTATGATGTTGATGGGAAAGAGTATATTGATTATGTTCTTTCATGGGGACCTTTAATTCTCGGGCATAGACCAGTATCTGTTATTAATGCCTTAAAAAAAGTTTTGGAGACAGGTACAAGTTTTGGTGCTCCAACCCAGCTTGAGACAGATCTTGCCCGCCTTGTTATTGATATGGTGCCTTCCATAGAGAAGATCAGAATGGTAAATTCAGGTACTGAAGCCACAATGAGTGCCATCCGCCTTGCCAGGGGATACAGTGACAGGGATATTATTATTAAATTTGATGGCTGTTATCATGGTCATGCTGATACGCTTCTTGTTGCAGCAGGTTCCGGAGTTGCAACTCTTGGTATTCCCGGGAGTCCCGGGGTGCCGGAATCTGTAATTTCCAATACCCTCTCCTTAAAGTTCAATGATATTGAAGGTTTTATAAAAATCATGGAAGAGAAGGGTGACAAGGTTGCTGGAGTTATTGTGGAGCCTGTTGCCGGGAATATGGGTATGATACCTCCGCAGGATGGTTTTCTTGAAACCTTGCGTGAATATACCTTGAAATTTGGTTCCATCTTAATTTTTGATGAAGTCATGACAGGATTCAGGGTAGCTCAGGATTGCGCCCAGGGATTATATAATATAACTCCGGATCTGACCTG
>CAXMTQ010000433.1:0-1288 GCA_964196205.1 uncultured Desulfobacula sp. | reverse complement strand
CTGGTAAGTTCTTCCTGGGTAATGGGAGAGAAATGGGTAAAGTCAAAGCGCAGTCTTTCGGGGGTTACCAGTGAGCCCGATTGTTTGACATGGTCCCCCAGCACTGACTTCATTGCTGCATGCAGTATATGGGTGGCCGAGTGGTTAGAGGCGATCCTCTGGCGTCGGCCTTCCATTACTTTAAGTTCAACCTGGTCATCAATAGATAAGGTTCCCTCAGTAATTTCTGCAACATGTAATATGATACCATCCGCCACGATAACAGTATCCAGGATTTTGGCTTTGCCGTCTGGGCCGGTTATTTCACCCTGGTCGCCCACCTGGCCTCCGGCTTCAGCATAAAATGGTGTCTCAGGACAGAAGATGGATACGGATTCTCCCTGAACTGCCTTGATCCCTGCCTCCCCGGCGGAATCTACCATTCCTTTTATGATAGAACTTGCACAGTTTGTCTTGTAGCCGACAAACCCTGCTTTATGCCCTTCACTAACAAGTTTTTTAATCCCTGCTGACATTGCAGCCAATGAACCGCCCTTCCAGGATTTTTTAGATTGGGTCCGCTGCTCATCCATGGCTCTGTTAAAGCCTGATTCATCAATGGTCAGTTCATGTTCAAGTGCGACATCTCTGACAATGTCCACTGGAAATCCAAAGGTGTCATACAGCTTAAAGATAAAGTCCCCGGGAACAGAGATGCTGCCTTCCTGCTGCAGCCTTTTTATTTCGGTGTTGAGCATGACAATGCCATTGTCAAGGGTTTCACGGAATCGCTCTTCCTCGTTGTAAGCCACCTTGGCAAGAAGCTCTGAAGCTTCGGAGAGATGTGGATAGGCGCCTTTCATGGTTTGTACAACCTCTGCAGCAATTTCAGATAGAAATGGCCGTTTGATGCCCAGGGAGCGGCCAAAGCGCACAGCTCTTCTCATTATGCGCCGCAGAACATAGCCGCGGCCTTCGTTTGATGGCAGCATGCCGTCAGCCACCAGAAAGGCTGTGGCCCTGCAGTGATCTGCAATAACCTTCATTGCAGTATCAGACCGTTTATCTTCGCCGTATGGTGTGGAGCACAGGGTTGCAATAGAATTGATAATGGGAGTGAAGAGATCAGAGTCATAATTTGTCAGTTTTCCCTGCACAACAGCAGCGATTCTTTCAAGTCCCATGCCCGTGTCAATACTTGGTTTCGGCAGAGGTGTCATTTTGCCGGTTTCATCCCGGTAAAATTGCATGAAGACCAGATTCCACAGTTCGAGGTAGCGGTCGCAGTCGCAGCCCATTTTACAATCTG
>CAXMTQ010000432.1:0-1329 GCA_964196205.1 uncultured Desulfobacula sp. | reverse complement strand
ATGCTGCCGGGCATTGCCAAGACTATTGTTTTTTATACGCTACCAAGCAGACTAATAGGGTTCCAGCAACAAGTAGCGGGAAAAAACTCCTCCGCACTTTTTCAACATCTGTTCACCTTAACTCAAGCTAATCCACTCCGGACAATCGTTCTCCTGATTTGATAGCGCTGCTTTTTTTCTGCACCTTAATTCACACTTTTTTACATAGATACTGAAATAGGTTGACGGCCTGTTTTAGCAGGCAGTAATTAATATAATTCTTGCTCTCAATTTTGGTGAATAACCGATATGACCCATTTAAATAAAAAGTCTTCGAGCTGGAATATTCTTTTTCTCTGCTGGCTCATAGTCAGTGTGTCAGCCATGGGAAGTTTGTTTTTCAGCTATGTGATGGAGTTTGCTCCCTGTGTATTGTGTTGGTATCAGAGAATATTTTTATTCCCTTTAGTCATAATTCTGGCAGTAGGGCTTTTTCCTTTTGACAAAAGTGTTGTGCAATATGCTCTGCCTTTAGCGATAGTAGGCTGGCTGACGGCGGCATATCACAATCTACTGTATGCCGGGATCATTCCGGAGAGCATACAGCCGTGCAGTCAGGGGGTTTCATGTACTGAAGAGTACATCAAACTTTTTGGCTTTCTGTCAATACCAATGCTTTCTTTGCTTTCATTTTCAACAATAATAGCTCTATTAATTATCTTAAAGAGGAGGATAACAAATTGAAAACACATATAATTTTTGGACTTACAGTGGTTGCTCTGATTATTGTCTTTGTGTTCGGCAGTTCGTATTACAAAGGAAAACAGTCTGAGAAGTTTGACTTTATGGCCCAGGAAAATTCTGAACTTTTTGTAAGAGATCATTCGCAGACACTTGGCAGTGATGATGCGAAAGTCTATCTTGTTGAGTTTATGGATCCTGCATGTGAAACCTGTGCTGCTTTTTCTTCTTTCGTTAAACAGATGATGGAAGCTAATCCCGGCAAAATCAAACTTGTTCTTCGCTATGCGCCATTCCATGACGGTGCGGATTATTTCGTCAAAATTCTCGAGGCCGCAAAAAAACAGGGGAAATATTGGGAGACCCTGGCTGTCATGTATGGATCGCAAGGATACTGGGCCAGTCACAGTAACCCCCAGCCGCAAAGAATATGGCAATTCCTTCCCCAGGCAGGAGTCAATGTTGAGCAAATCAGGAAAGATATGAATGACCCTGCAATAGCAAAATTGATTGATCAGGATCTTGCTGATGCCAAAACCCTTGGTGTCAGGAAGACGCCGGGATTTTTTGCCAATGGGAAACCTCTCCAAAACTTTGGCTACCAGCAAT
>CAXMTQ010000431.1:0-1338 GCA_964196205.1 uncultured Desulfobacula sp. | reverse complement strand
GAAAAAGCCAGGGACTGTGTTAAAACAAATGCTGCCTGGAGATAGGATGTAGGACACAGGGGGAAGCACTCCTTGCAGTCGTTACACACTTTTGAGGCTACTTCAGGTACAAAGCAGATTTCTTTGTTAATTCCCCGGTCAACAAAGCCGATGGCATTGGCTTTTTTAACCTCGGTGCAATATCTTACGCACAGGCCGCAGTGAATGCAGAATGAAGGATCTTTTTCATAACGATCACTGATTGCTCCATACTCTTTTGCCAGTTTTTTAAGTTCAGGGGCATCAGGAGCATGAGCCATGAGAAGTTCTATTATGGTTTTACGGATTCTATCAACTTTTTCAGATCTGGTCCTGACTATTATATCTTTTTCAACCGGGTAGACACAGGAGACAACAAGCTTTGTCCATCCTTTTACTTCTACTTCTACAATGCAAAGTCTGCAGCCGCCAAAAGGTTCGAGTTTTTCATGATGACAAAGTGTGGGGATGAATATGCCTGCATCCTTAGCTGCATCAAGGAGAGTATCTCCCTCTTTGGCTTTTACTTTTATTCCATCAATTTCAAATTTTATTTCACTCATTTTATCTGCTCTCTTTATATTTTTTCCTTTTGGGGTTATTTTTTCTTTTTAGGGCTTTTTTTGGCAATCATTCTCTTCTCTTCAGGTACAGGATCTGGAACAGGCTCTCCTGAAATCTTTGATACTGCACCAAACTTATCAGGACAGACTTCAAAACAGGTTCCGCAATTGGTACATTTATCCTGATCAATGATATGAATTTTTTTCTTGCCGCCGTCAATGGCACCGGCAGGACATTTTTTAAGGCACATACCGCATGCCTGGCATTTGACAGGATCTATATGGAAAGCAATCAATTCTTTGCAGGCAAGAGCCGGACATCGTTTATCTTTTATGTGAGCTTCATACTCATCCCTGAAGTAACGCAGGGTGCTTAAAAACGGATTTGGAGCACTTTTGCCAAGGGCACATAAAGAGCCTTCAACAGCTGTCTCGGAAAGTTCTTCAAGCAGTTCAATATCGCCCTCTTTGCCTCTTCCCTCAGTAATATTGGTAAGGATTCTATGCATCTGGCGCAGACCCTCACGGCATGGCACACATTTGCCGCAGGACTCTTCAGTGAGAAAATTAATAAAATACCTTGCAACATCAACCATGCAGGTATCTTCATCCAGAACAATCATTCCGCCGGAACCCATCATGGAACCGATGGACTGGAGGCTTTCATAGTCGATCGGAATATCGAGGAACTCTTCGGTAATCACGCCGCCGGACGGTCCGCCGGTCTGGGCGGCCTTGAACTTCTTGCCGCCGCTAA
>CAXMTQ010000430.1:0-1349 GCA_964196205.1 uncultured Desulfobacula sp. | reverse complement strand
CATTTATTTTCCTGATACGGCACGGATTTAATATTGATTTTTTCCTGATTTTGCCAATCTGCCTTTCTGACTCTTTGGCATTTAACAGCCGCACAATGATTTTGTTCTTTATTTCTCGAAGTAAAAAATCGACTCACCATTTTTGGTAATTTTGTGCTCAAAGCCTGGCTGATGAGCATTGTCATAAAGGAAAAGCCATCAACCTCGGATGAAAATAGCCTTTAGCCTGGTGGATATCAGAAATAAGCAGGTGAATATTACAAGATTTTATGATTATTGTCTCTTTTTTTTTCCTGCCATTATCCAGATAATAGCCCAGACAAGGATGACAGGTGCGACTCCATAGGAGATAAATAAAATAAGATGGTCATCCCACGGGTTAAAACAATATTGAAGCGCAATTTTGCAGAGAGGTTTTTAATCTTTTTTGAAGCAGAGGCTTTTTTACCAGAGTCTTTTTTAAATAGCCTTGGTAAAATCAAGATACAGGCTATCAGCAGCACTAAAACAAGAATTTCATTTATCCCGGTCACAATCTGATTCCTTAACATAGAGTATGATTTTAATGTAAGTTTTATTTCAAACATTGCCTTCTTTGTCAATGAGATTCAATTACAATTTTCTAACTGCTCTTCTATATTTGTTTTTCCAATCTCTTTTTTAATATTGGTTTTTTTAAAATAGACATGGTATTTTACCAGGCTGAAAAATATAGGAGAAAGAGTATGTTTAATAAAGAAGATAAGAAAAATAGCAAAACTGCTGATATAAAGTATCATGTTTGATAATATATCCATACTTGCAGGGCATAAAGCCATTGAAATAATCAGGGATGAGGGTTTGGATATATCCCGGGTAAAAGTTATTGCCGGTGCTTCGGGTTCTGCTAAATTTCTTGTATTAACCGGGATTGACAGGGTATTGATATCTTTATTCAAAGATAGAGCAGACCTTCTTTATCTTGTCGGAACATCAATTGGTGCTTTTCGAATGGCTGCTTTTTGCCAAAAGAATCCACTTAAGGCAATTGGGATCCTGGAGAGAAAATATATTGATCAGCATTATGAACTCAAACCTGCAAAAAAAGATATTCTTCTGGAAGCAGAAAAAATCATTGATGCCTATATTGATGATAATGACATAGATGATATTCTGAACCACCCATTTTTAAGGTTCAGCTTTTTATCCTGTAAATGTAAAGGCCTTCTTAAAAATGAAATTACACCGCTTTTATGGCTTGGTCTCGGCCTTGCAGCCGGAATGAATATATTCAATAGAAATGCTCTTGGCTGTTTTCTTGAAAGAGCTCTTTTCTGTAATATTGATGCTTTACCTCCATTTGCAACCAT
>CAXMTQ010000429.1:511-1357 GCA_964196205.1 uncultured Desulfobacula sp. | reverse complement strand
CTAGAAATGGGGTGGGTTAAACAAGTTGATTTATATGATAATAGTCGTAATGCAATTATTCAAGCCTCTAGTCCTGAATTAGGTAATCGACCACAAACTATTCGAGTAGAAATTCCAGTAGGAGCTTCACAATTAATTCAAAAATTAAAAGAATACAATATTGATTTTGATGCACATCCAGCTGAACGCAAAAACCTTTTTGTAAGTATTGCTAGTAATATCTTATTACCAATTATTTTTATTTCAGGTTTAGTTTATTTCTTCCAAAACTCAGAAAACTTTGGTGGTAATAATGGACAATCTCCAATGAGTTTAGGTAAATCAACAGCACGATTTGAACGCCGTCCAGATACGGGTGTTGGTTTCGCTGATATTGCTGGTATTG
This sequence comes from uncultured Desulfobacula sp., assembly GCA_964196205.1. Lineage (GTDB taxonomy): Bacteria > Desulfobacterota > Desulfobacteria > Desulfobacterales > Desulfobacteraceae > Desulfobacula. Next base: position 972 of record CAXMTQ010000429.1, on the reverse strand, counting down.
ATGAAGCAAAAGCAGAATTTGAAGAAATTGTTTCTTTTCTAAAAGAACCTGAAAAATACACTGTTGTGGGAGCAAAAATTCCAAAAGGTATTTTATTAGTAGGCCCACCAGGAACAGGTAAAACTTTATTAGCCAAAGCGATTGCAAATGAAGCAGATGTACCATTCTTTAGCGTTGCCGGTTCAGAGTTTGTCGAAATGTTTATTGGTATTGGTGCTGCTCGAGTTCGTGATTTATTTACAAAAGCATCAGAAAATGCTCCATGTATTGTATTTATTGATGAAATTGATGCAGTTGGTCGTGAGCGAGGAGCTGGTGTTGGCGGTGGTAATGATGAACGAGAACAAACATTGAACCAACTTTTAACGGAAATGGATGGTTTTAAAGAAAATAAAGGGGTAATTGTTGTTGGTGCAACAAACCGGGCTGATATTTTAGATGCCGCATTATTACGTCCTGGT
>CAXMTQ010000429.1:0-501 GCA_964196205.1 uncultured Desulfobacula sp. | reverse complement strand
ATCGTCAAGTAACAGTTAATTTACCAGACCGTTTAGGTCGAGTTGGTATTTTAAAAGTTCATGCACGTAATAAACCATTAAGTGAAGATGTTTCATTAGTTCAATTAGCAAATCGAACACCAGGTTTCTCAGGGGCAGATTTAGCTAACTTATTAAATGAAGCAGCAATTTTAGCAACACGTTATAAAAAGACAAGTATTACTAAACAAGAAGTAAACGAAGCTGCTGATCGAATTATTGGTGGTATTGCAGGTACTCCACTTGAAGATACAAAAAATAAACGTTTAATCGCATATCACGAAGTTGGGCATGCTATTACAGGTTCAGTTTTAAAATCTCACGATGAAGTTGAAAAAATTACACTAGTACCACGTGGGGCTGCAAAAGGCTTAACATGGTTTACACCTGACGAAGAGCAAAGTTTATTATCACGTTCAGCTTTATTAGCTAGAATTATTGGAACATTAGGTGGCCGAGCTGCAGAACAAGTTGTTTTCGGTG
>CAXMTQ010000428.1:0-1363 GCA_964196205.1 uncultured Desulfobacula sp. | reverse complement strand
ATTATAAATACTATCATTAAAGCCAACGTATAAGGTGTCACCAGTTTGTATAACCGGGGATCTGAGATTACCGGTTCTCCCAAGAGTGACTTTCATAATTTCATTTATATTATCCTGTGCAGGTTTAAATTCTAATATCTTTTTGCCTCTTCCCACAACAATTTTTTTAGATGAGTTAATAAGTTCCAATGCAGCCCTTTCATTAATAGTCTCTTTTCTTGCATCCACTGTTTTTTTTATCTGAATATTATTCTGGCCAAAAAACTTTTGAGCCTTTGTACATGATTGTCAACCTTTTCTAATATATGCCCACTCTATCTCCATAGTTTTCTCCCTCATATAATTATTGATATTGTTGCTTAGTCTGCTTTAATTTTTAAATTTTATCTATCCTCTATCCATAAAAATCATTGCATTTTTGGTGCCAGAACAAAACAAATAATTTTGATTAAAAAATTATAATAAGAGAGTCTTATCCTTGAGCCATAAAGCTACGTCCTGTTTCAGAACAGGGGATAATTTTTCATAGACTTCTGCATGGTAAGCATTGATCCATTCTATCTCTTTTTGAGACAATATAGTCTCATCAATGAGATTCCTTTCAAAATGGCAATAGGTCATGTTTTTAAATTTCATGAACGAGCCAAAATCATTTTCAAAGGCCTGTTCCACAAGAATCATGTTCTCCAGTCTTATACCGTACTCACCTTCTTTGTAAACACCCGGTTCATTGGTCAGCACCATGCCTGGTTCGAGTTTAACATCAACAGGATGGGGACTTATTTTTGCAGGGCCTTCATGGACACATAAAAAGAAACCAACCCCATGACCTGTACCATGGCCAAAATCCATTCCCATATTCCACAAATACTGCCTTGAAAGTGTATCAATTTGAAAACCTTTGGTGCCTTTTGGAAACAGAGTTGCTGCAACAGCAATATGACCCTTTAACACCAAAGTATAATCTCTGATCTGCTGTTTTGTCGGTTTGCCCCTGCAAATGGTTCTGGTAATATCTGTTGTACCGGTAAGGTAATTACCGCCGGAATCTGTTAGAAACATACCTCTGCTTCCTATGGCAACATCAGTTTCGCTGTTAGCACAATAGTGACACATGGCTGAGTGATCCCCAAAGGCCATGATGGGGTCGAAACTGTTATCAATAAACAGATCCTGCTTTTTGCGAAATTCATAAAGCTTATCTGCAACAAACATTTCAGTCAGCCTCTTATCTCCATCCTGGTTCTCAAGCCAGAACAGAAAATTTGTAACAGCTGCACCGTCTTTTATTGCTGTCTGTTTTAAATGAGCTGTTTCAATATTATTTTTTATGGCTTTAAGCGCAATAGCAGGATTTGCTTTC
>CAXMTQ010000427.1:0-1375 GCA_964196205.1 uncultured Desulfobacula sp. | reverse complement strand
AATTTTGTGGATGGTTTTCTATCTCCTCTCTTTTTTGCCATGATAGGAGGAGTACCATTGGCTCTATCCTATAAAATGATAAATACCCTTGATTCAATGGTTGGATATAAAAATGATACCTATCTTTTTTTTGGCAGGGCATCTGCAAGAATTGACGATGCTGCCAATTTTATTCCTGCCAGATTATCTGTTTTGATCATAGCCTTAAGCACTGCTTTTTTCTCGTTGGAAAAAAGTGTTTTATCCTTTAAAACTGGATTTTCTCAAGGTCATCTGCATAAAAGTCCAAATGCAGGATATCCTGAAGCTGCTTTTGCAGGAGCTTTGAAGATAAGACTTGGCGGCCCGAATTTATATCATGGCATACTAGTTGAAAAACCCTATATTGGAAAAGAGTTTAAAGCTCCCCAAAAAGGCAGAATCAAACATGCCTGCGATCTTATGATGCTTGGATCATTTTTTGCTGTTCTTATTTCATGTTTCATCCTTTTTTTAACGGGTTAACTAAAGATGATAAATTTTAACCAACATAATAATACCATGCTGCCTGCAAAACCTTTTAAATTAGGAACAACATCATTTATTTTTCCAGATTATATTGTTCCCAACGTAAAAAAACTTGGCAGGTTTTTTGATGAAATTGAACTTCTTGTTTTTGAAAGTCATCCCAAAGAAGTTCTGCCCACCAAAGATGATATAAAAGAGCTTTTATACCTGTCCCATGAGCATAACCTTACTTATAATATCCATCTTCCCATTGATGTGAGTCTCTCCTGTGCATCAACAAAAAAAAGATTGAAAGCATCAGAAACCATTTTGCAGGTCATGGAGCTTTTTGCTTCTTTAACTCCAAGCACCTTCACTCTTCACCTTGATATGCCACAAGATATTAAAAATGATATTCAAAATCAAAAAAAAATGAAGCTCTGGCAGTATAATATACGACAAAGCCTTGACTCAATACTCTCTAAAATTGCAAACCCTGAAATTATCTCCATTGAAACCCTGGATTATCCTTTTAGTTTTGTTGAACTTTTTATAGAAGAATATTCCATGTCTGTCTGCATTGATGCAGGGCATCAGATAAAATATGGCTATAACCTTTTAGAAACCTTTGACAAACATAAACTGAGAACACCTGTAATTCACCTGCATGGTGTAGATTTTTCAGGGCTGCATATCAAAGATCACACAAGCCTTGATAAACTGCCAAAACAGTATGTAAACCAGATTCAAACAATGTTATGTGATTATACAGGAGTGGTAAGCCTTGAAGTCTTTCATCTTGAAAATTTAAATCGTTCCATTGCGGCTCTTTCAAGGATTTTATAATGAGTTCTATTCCGGATATTATTTTATATAACGGCAAAATTGT
>CAXMTQ010000426.1:0-1377 GCA_964196205.1 uncultured Desulfobacula sp. | reverse complement strand
AATTTTTCCAATATCATGACATATCTTTCCAAAGGTAATTGTGCTTTATCCATAAGCATGACTGCTGTGTCAACCGCTGCAGCAGTAATTATGACTCCGTTTAATATCTCTTTTTGGGGCTCAATGAACCCTGCAACAGCAGATATTTTAAAGCAGGTCAGTCTGAATCCCTGGGATGTGTTTGTAACAATTTTTTTCATTCTTGGTGTTCCTCTTATTGCAGGTATGACCCTTGGGCATTATTTTCCAAATCTTGCCCAAAAGTTTAAAAAACCTTTTAAAATATTTTCTCTTGTGTTTTTTATTATAATCCTGTGCGGAGCTGTTGCAGCAAACTGGGAATATTTTATGAAATATGTCGGCATTGTCATGCTGGCAGTTTTTATTCATAATGCCCTTGCACTGAATCTTGGCTACTGGTCAGGAAAACTTGCCAGACTTGATGAGAGAGACTGCCGGGCAGTGAGCATTGAAGTTGGAATTCAGAATTCTGCACTGGGTCTTGTGCTGGTATTCAGCTTTTTTGATGGCCTTGGCGGCATGGCAATTCTTGTTGCATGGTGGGGAACATGGCATATCATTGCTGGCCTTGTAACGGCTGCAATTTTTAATCTTAAAAAACTGCCAGAAGATCAATTGCATAAAATATCATAAAAATGGATTACAGCTATTTCCAAAACAGGGTTGTTATTGTCACAGGCGGTGCATCGGGCATTGGACTTGCCACCTGTCGGGAATTTGCAAAATATGGTGCCAGGATTGCCATGTTTGATATGGATCAAGCCTCCCTTGAAAATTGTCACAAAACCTTTGCAGATAAAGGGTATGATATACTCGCCTTAGAGTGTGATGTTACAAATAAAGATGCCTGTCAGGAATCAATCAATCAGGTTTTAAATAAATTCGGACAGATTGATATCCTGTTTAATAATGCCGGCATTACCCAGAGAGGGTTATTTGAAAATACAGACATCAATGTATTTAAAAAAGTAATGGATGTTAATTTTTTTGGATCTTTATACTGCACAAAAGCAGCTCTTCCAAGCCTTATTAAATCAAAGGGTATGATTATTGTTAATGAATCCATTGCAGGAGTGGCTCCTCTGCTGGGAAGAACAGGATACAGTGCCAGCAAACATGCCCTGCACGGAATGTTTACATCATTAAGATGTGAGCTTCGCCACAAAGGTGTCCATGTAATGATTGTCTGTCCGGGGTTTATAAAAACAAATCTTCAGACAAGAGCTCTTGGCAGTAACGGGAAAATAGCCTCCCACGAACAGACAACAGTCGGAAAATCTGATACCCCGGAAAATGTTGCAAAACAGATTGCAGATGGAGTAGTAAAGAAAAAATCCATGCTTGTACTTACTTTTA
>CAXMTQ010000425.1:0-1398 GCA_964196205.1 uncultured Desulfobacula sp. | reverse complement strand
AACCTCTTTTGTCAAAATTTTGGAAAATATAAGGGAAGATATTTCTCAAGGAGAATCCATTGCAAATGCCTTTGAAAAATATGAGACTGTTTTCTCTGCTCTTTATATTGCAAGCTTGAGATCTGGTGAGGCAAGCGGAAATGTCTCTGATGCCATTGAAGAGTATCTTGAATATTTTGAGCGTTCCCAGCAGATGAAGCAGAAAATCAAGTCTGCTTCTGTATATCCTGCCATACTATTAGTATGTTCTGTTTTTGTGGTGGTTTTTCTTATGTTTTTTGTTGTTCCTGCAATAACCGGCACATTTGCGGAATCAGGTGCAGAACTGCCGATTTTTACAAGGATTTTACTGGATTTTAGCGCTTTTGTCCGGTCATATTTTTTGGCTATTATAATGGGTATTATATTAATGATCTGGGGAGTATCTTTTTATCTAAAAACAGATAAGGGCAGGCTGTTTTTTGACACATACTATTTAAAACTGCCTTTCTTCGGGGACCTGTCGGTTATTTATTCAACAGCATTGTTTGCCTCTTCTCTTTCAACTGTTCTGACAGGTGGAATACCTCTGAATAAATCATTGCAGATTTCCAAAGATCTTATTAAAAATATGTTTTTCCAGGCTGAAATTCAAAATGTTGTAAAATCTGTTGAACAGGGCAGGGGATTTACCCAAAGTTTAAATGAGCTTGATATATTTCCGGATATGGCCTTGAGAATGATTGCAGCAGGAGAAGAAGGCGGTGCTCTTGAAAAAGTATTAAAGGATATTGCAAGATTTTACGAAAAAGAAGTAGAGGCAAAATTAACAATAATGACATCCACCATTGAACCTCTGCTCATGGTTTTGATGGGGTTTGTGATTGGGTTTATCATGCTGGCCATGTATATGCCTATCTTCCAAATGGCAGGAACTATTGGATAAAAAATGTTTAATCTGAAAAAGAAGAAAAGAATTGGTGAACTTGCTGTAGAGCTCGGGTTTATGACTGAAGAGCAAAAAAACAGTATTCTTGCTCAAAAAAATATTTCTGGAAGATTGATGGGACAGCTTTGCGTTGAACAGGGCCTTATTAGTGATGAACAGCTTGCTCAATTAATTGCAAAGCAGTACTCCTGCAAATATGCCAGAATTGACAGCATGAATGAGCCTGAGCTGTTAAAGCTGTTAGATATAGATTTTATTATAAAAAACAAAATATTACCATTTAATTTTTATGATAATCATCTTGTTTTTGCCGTGGCTGATCCCATTGATTATTTCAAGGTCATAGAAGAGATTGAAATCCTTCTGGAATATGATTTTTCATTTGTTATTGTAAGCTCCCAGAAACTTGATAAATTTTTACAGAAACTCGAAGCATCCAAAGACCTTGTTGATGTTTCCGAGGAGATGCG
>CAXMTQ010000424.1:0-1431 GCA_964196205.1 uncultured Desulfobacula sp. | reverse complement strand
TAATGAATTTTTCCCTTGTAAGATCACGCCCGGCATTTTTTAATCCTTCAATCATGGGTTCTACAAATAGAATCCCTGCATAATAGAAGATACCCCATCTCTCTCCCTTGGCAGCATATTTATCAAATACTTCTTTTTTATATTTAGCCATCAATGGCAGTTTTGAATCTGGAACCTCACCAAATGTGCCAGTGATCACACCCTCCCATGCACCTTTTGTGATGGCGTTCATAAAAATGAAATCAGAACAGGTGCTGACGCTCATGAACTGGGTGTCAAATTTCATAGCTTTGGAAATACCCACAACCTTTGCAGCCTGGCCTGGTGTTATCCATAAAAGAACCATATCCGGTTTAGCTTGTCTTAATTTCATGATATGGGGTTTAAGATCTGAATCTTTTGCTTCAAAAGGCACTTCAACCACAGATTCCATACCATGAGCTTTGAGTGAAGCAAGAGCTCCGCGAAGTCCATTTTTCCCATACCCGTCATTAAGATAGCCTATGGCTACGCGCTTTTTACCCATTGTATCAATGGCATAATTCACCAATACTTTTGCTTCACCTTCATACAGAGGATAAACAGCAAAAAGATTTTTCTGGGGAGGATTTACAAACTCTTTGGATCCCGATGCAACCCCTACCCATGGAATATTTTTTTTAGCAAGATAATCTTTTACAGCAAGTCCAGGAGATGTTCCCACACCAGATGCCCAGCCAAACATTCCTGTTCCCTCCTGGAGTTCTTTTACTCCAGCCATGGTTTTTGCAGGATTGTATCCATCATCAAACATGTGATAAACAAGTTTACGGCCATTGATACCACCATTTGCATTGATCCATTTAAAATAGTCACCAGTACCCCTTGCCACAGCACCCCATGCAGCAGCAGGTCCTGTCTGGGGTCCCCACTGTCCAATGTGAATTTCAGTGTCTGTGACACCCTCTTCTGCAAAAAGACCCGGGGTAAAGCTTAACAAAAATGTTAAAGAGACAAATACAACAAACAATAATTTTTTCTTCATAACGTCCTCCTGTTTAGATAATTAATGAACAAATTACACCTTTTTAATATAGTGTCTGGCAAAAAGTCCGCTTGGTTTGATGCACAAAACTAGCACAATAATGACAAATGCCACCACTGTCTTAAATTCAATGGAGATATATCCACCAAAGAGATTTTCTATAATACCCAGCATATAAGCTGCTATCACAGCACCCGGCAAAGATGTCATTCCTCCCATAACTGCTGCGGCAAAACCTTTAAGCATGGGATCCCACATCATAAAAGGCTGCATTACAGTGGGAGCAATCAACAAACCTGCTGTGGCTCCTACAAGAGACGAAATTCCCCATGTCATCATCATAATTCTGTTGGTTCTGATCCCCACAATTTGTGCTGCAACACTGTTTTGCTGGGTGGCTTTCATTG
>CAXMTQ010000423.1:245-1437 GCA_964196205.1 uncultured Desulfobacula sp. | reverse complement strand
TGAATTTTAAATGTAAATCCGGAAAATGCTTTCTCTTCAGGGGCAACTTCCCTTGTAGTTGTTGTGTGTTTACCCGGTGCTGGTGCAATTTGGATAAAAGTATCAAGCATCTCTTTTACACCAAAATTATTAATGGCAGAGCCGAAAAAAACAGGTGTCTGGGTACCATTTAAATATAGATCAAGATTCAAGGGGTCTGATGCACCAACAATTAAATCCACATCTTCTCTTAATTCATCAGCCTGGCTTTGTGAGATCAATTCATCAAGTTCTGGAGAAGTTAAATCATCAATAAAAATACCATCATCTTTGGGTGTATACCCGGAAGAAAAAACACCCAGCTCCTTTTTAGCAAGGTTGTATACTCCTTTAAATCTTTTGCCCATGCCAATTGGCCATGTCAGAGGAACACACTCTATTTGAAGCTTATCTTCAATATCTTCAAAAATATCAAGAGGTTCAAGGCCTTCTCTGTCAAGTTTGTTTATAAAGGTAATAATGGGAGTATTTCTCATCCTGCAAACTTCCATTAATTTCTGGGTCTGGGGTTCAACTCCTTTTGCATTGTCAATTATCATGACAGCGCAGTCAACAGCAGTTAAAACTCTGTAGGTATCTTCGGAAAAGTCCTTATGCCCTGGAGTATCAAGAAGGTTAATTTCATAATCATTATAGGTAAACTTCATTACCGAGGAAGATACACTGATTCCTCTCTCCTTTTCAATGGAGAGAAAATCACTTGTGGCAGTCCTTGCATTTTTTCTTGATTTTACAGCACCTGCCTGCTGTATGGCACCTCCAAACAAAAGCAATTTTTCCGTTAAAGTTGTTTTTCCAGCGTCAGGGTGGCTGATAATAGCAAAGGTTCTGCGCTTTTTTATCTCTTTTACAAGAGTTTTATCTATATTTTGTAAAGTCATTAATTTTTAAATTTCCTGAGATTAAGGCGGGAAGATTCTTGAGGGTTTTAACTAATCTTTTGATTCTTTCTCTTTATTTTCTCTTTTTTTTATCTTAAAATAATCATAAATACCCCAGGGAAGCAAAACTCCACTCAATACTCTGTTAAAAGTTGAATGTTCAATCATTTCAGGATCACTTGTTATCCATCCATCCCAGAAACACCACAAGCCGAATCCAATCAATAGAAAAGTAAAAATGTAGGGGCTCATCTGTGGGGGAGCAGGCTTTT
>CAXMTQ010000423.1:0-235 GCA_964196205.1 uncultured Desulfobacula sp. | reverse complement strand
ATCATAATTTTTTAATTATGATGAATAAGTTTTTATAACATCAACATGATAATGTATCAATAGTTTTTAAATTCCCTGGATTTCAAGATCAGTGATAAGCCTTGACAGATAGGTTCTTTGAATTTTTAAAACTTTTGCAGCATGGGTGCGGTTCCCCTGGACAGATTCCAGGGTCTTAATAACCAACTGTTTTTTGAATTGAATAACAGCATTTTTTAAATCATGTTCCCGAAAT
>CAXMTQ010000422.1:0-1441 GCA_964196205.1 uncultured Desulfobacula sp. | reverse complement strand
AACTGCTAAGATTTGTTCCTGGAAAACGTGCTGTTTTTTCAGGTCTCTGGGGGGAGAAAAATATTGCGGCAAAGTTTTTTTTTAAACCCTTTAGATATAAAAAACATGTGAATAAAGAGATTAACGGTAACTATCTGTTAGAACATGCCGGGATTCCCACGAGTAAAATTTTATACTCTAAATTTTGTAAAGAACTTAAAAGTCATATCCTGATTTTTGAATTTATTGAAAGTTCAACAACTCTTGAAAAAATATTTGAATCTGACATAAATCTGAAATCAGATAATCTTCAGGCCACACGTAAAAGATATCTTATTTTTCTTGTGAGGCTTATATCAAAAATTCATCAAAAAGGGTTAATTCATGATGATCTTCACCCTGACAACTTTCTGCTGAAAAAAGAGACCATTTATGCTCTTGACGGAGCTTCAATCAGGCAGGTCAGTAGTGCAAGACCTCTTAAAAAAGAGGCCAGCCTGAAAAATCTGGCAGTAATTTTCTCTCAAATAAACTTTGTTGACAACAGGCTGTTATATGATCTCGCCACTGCTTATGCAGAAGAACGCAAATATAATAGAGCAGATCAAACAGCCAGGAGATTGGAAATTCTTATTCAAAAGAGTCATGAGTCAAGAACTGCAAAATATTTAAAAAAAATTCACAGGCGTTCTACACAAATTGTATGCAAAAAATCATTTTCATCCTTTGTGCTTTGCCAGCGCAAATATTATACTTCTGCCATGGAATCATTCTTACAAAATCCTGATATGGCATTTCATAATCCCGGAACATCGCTTTTAAAAGCTGGTAATACTGCAACTGTTGTCTGTTATAAAATTGATGGGAAGCAGCTTGTGGTTAAACGTTATAATATGAAAAACAGATTTCATGCATTAAGGCTGTTTTTTAAAAAAACCCGTGCAGATATTTCATGGCGCAGCGCCCATCTTCTATTAAGAAACAGAATAAATACCCCAAAACCTGTTGCCATAAAAGAAATCAGATTCGGACCTTTGAGAAACAGATCTTTTTTTATATATGAATATATTAAAGGGAAAAATGCCAGACAATTTTTTCTTGATGCTAAAGCTGAAGAGGCTAAAATCCTTGCTGAATCAATAATAAATCTATTTTATAAATTAAAATCTTTAAAAATCAGTCATGGAGACATGAAGGCAACTAATATTATGATTCACGATAATAAACCTTTTTTTATAGACCTTGATTCCATGAGATGGCATAAAAGAGAACTCAGGTTTTCCCATGCATGGGAAAAGGATATAAAAAGATTTATGAAAAACTGGGACAAAAGTCCTGAATTAGCAGGACTGTTTAAAAGGTTGCAGGAGTAAAATTTTACCCCTTATTAAGTGTATTCAGGATGGTCTGAGCCAATACTTTATTGATTCCGGGTAAGGCTGCAATATCATCTATTGATGCT
>CAXMTQ010000421.1:0-1442 GCA_964196205.1 uncultured Desulfobacula sp. | reverse complement strand
TAAAATCCCTTATGATCAAACACCATGCCCATCCGGTTTTAGTGCACACACCTAACGGCCTTCTGCCTGTTGCCGTTATACTATGGCTACTGGCATGGATTTTTGATTATCAGCTTCTGGCAAAAGCTGCTTTTATTAATCAAATTTTTGTTATTATTTCCCTTCCTCTTGTGATTTTCACAGGAATGATTGAGTGGCAGAAAAAATATAACAAAGCCATGACAACACTGTTTAAAATAAAAATCTCGGCAGCCATATTGACAAGCACTGCATGTTTAGTCACTACTATATGGTTTTTCATAAACCCTGAGATTCTTCTGACATCCGGGGCATGGGGTTTTATGTTTATAAACATCATTATGCTGGCAGCTGCAGGCATTGCAGGACATATTGGTGGTAAACTGGTGTTTAAAGATTGATCAGGCATGGCCGGAATATTAAAAAATTACCCGCAACTGTTATTTTATTAACTATTTTCATATATTAAAAAGGATTGTTCATGGAAAATATCATTGAATTAAATAAAGACGGCTCATTAATTGTTCCTGACACCCCGGTTATACCCTATATACCAGGAGACGGTAAAGGACCTGATATCTGGAATGCAACACGGCTTGTGCTGGATAAAGCTGTTAAAACAGCTTACAACGGTGATAAGAAAATACGATTCAAAGAAATTCCTGCCGGAGAAGATTCCTTTAAAAAAACAGGTGAATGGCTGCCCAAAAAGACATTGGAACAGATACAAAAATATAAAGTGGCAATCAAAGGTCCTTTAACAACTCCGGTGGGACATGGCATGAGAAGCCTGAATGTTGCTATCCGTCAGGATCTTGATTTATTTGCCTGTATCCGCCCTGCAAAATATATTCAAGGTGTTCCCTCTCCATGCAGCGAACCTGAAAATATTGATATGATAATTTTCCGGGAAAACACTGAAGATATCTACCTTGGAATTGAGTGGGAAGCAGGTACAAAGGAGGCAAAAGAAGTCCTTAATTTCATCAATAAAAGAACATCCAAGAACCTTGATGAAACCACCACTGGAATCGGCATTAAACCCATAAGTGAACAATATACCAAGCGGTTGATTTCAAAAGCCATTCAATATGCCATTGATAATGACCGGAAAAATGTCACCATTATGCACAAAGGCAATATCATGAAATATACTGAAGGTGCATTTCTAAAATGGGGATATGAAGTTGGTGAAGATGAATTCAAAGATTATATTATCACTGAACAAAAACTGTGGAGTGAATTTGACGGCAAAATTCCTGAAGGCAGAATTGTTTTAAAGGATAGGATTGCAGATAATATGTTCCAGCAGGTACTTTTGCGCCCAAGTGAATATGATATAATAGCAGCTCCAAACCTTAACGGAGACTATATTTCAGATCTGCTGGCTGCAATGGTAGGAGGGCTTGGATTAGCTCCAGGTG
>CAXMTQ010000420.1:367-1454 GCA_964196205.1 uncultured Desulfobacula sp. | reverse complement strand
AAAAGTCGGCAAGTTCAATGGATGAGGTTAAGACCCTGGCATCATCACCGCTTAGTTTATACTCTTTCATGAACCTTGAAACCTTATCATGGGGCAGTTCAGGCATTGTTTTATTAACTGAACTTATCCACTCATCATCTACAATGAGCGGCACAAGATCAGGATCGGGAAAATATCTGTAATCATGTGCCTCCTCCTTGCCTCGCATGGACATTGTCCTGTTTTTTACAGGATCCCACAACCTTGTCTCCTGGATGACTTTATTACCTTCTTCAAGAACATAGGTCTGCCGTTCAATCTCATAGCTGATAGCTTTTTCAACATTTTTAAAGGAGTTAAGGTTTTTAAGTTCAGCTCTTGTACCAAACTCTTTTTGTCCGACCGGCCTTAATGAAATATTGGCATCGCACCTGAAACTGCCCTGTTCCATATTGCCGTCACACACATCAATATATTTTAATATTGCATGGAGTTTTCTTAAATATGCACCTGCCTGAAGGGCAGTTCTGATGTCAGGTTCACTTACAATTTCTATTAAAGGCACCCCGGTTCTGTTTAAATCCACCATGCTTCTCCGCCTTGCCGGATCATGGATAAGCTTGCCGGCATCCTCTTCCATGTGTATACGCGTAATACCTATTTTTATTGAATCGCCCTTTTTATCTTCAATATCAAGCCAGCCGTATTCTGCTATTGGAAGGGCATATTGAGATATCTGATAGCCCTTTGGAAGATCTGGATAAAAATAGTTTTTTCTGTCAAAACGGCTTTCTTTGTTTATTGTGCAGTTTGTGGCAAGAGCAGCTTTAATGGCAAAAGAGACAGCCTTTTTGTTTAAAACAGGAAGCATACCCGGCATACCCGTACACACAGGGCAGGTATTGGCATTGGGGGGTTTTCCAAACTCGGTGGAACAAGAGCAGAAAATTTTGGTTTTGGTCTTGAGTTGTGCATGGACTTCAAGCCCGATAACAGGTTCAAATTTCATATCTATAATTAGATTATCCTGAAATGATTTTAATAAAATATTATCTTAATAATAACCTATTTTTATACTCTTGATAGGCATATTAATCAATATATTTTT
>CAXMTQ010000420.1:0-357 GCA_964196205.1 uncultured Desulfobacula sp. | reverse complement strand
AATCGGTTACAAATAATAATGAAAATTATGATTTTATAAAAAAAATGTTGCCAAAGATGTTGACAAAGGTTAACTCAATTTATTAAGTGTAACTGTGAAAGGCTTTTATAAAGGGAACGTTTGCCTTACTTAAAAAAAACAGACGTTTAAAAGGAGCGTCCTGTTTTTTAATTCAGGTGGGGAATTGGTTGCTAATCTTATAATAAAAGGAAAAAAAGATGAAAAAATTAATGGTGATTGCTGTACTACTCCTGTTCATCACAGGCTCTGCCCATGCTGTAGACTGGAATTTTTACGGTTCTACAAGGGTTAATACTGCTTACACACAGTTTGATAATAGCCCCTTTACTTCAGGTG
>CAXMTQ010000419.1:0-1481 GCA_964196205.1 uncultured Desulfobacula sp. | reverse complement strand
TCGCTCGGACAGCCGTCGAAGCGAACTGTGTCTTGTCGCAGGGCGTCGGCGGCGTCGGCGCCTCCGATCCAAAGGGCGCGGCTCTCGCCGTCGCCCACGAGGAGGCCGGATTGGCGGACACCGTAGAATTCGCCGGGACCGCGGAGTTTGAGATCTTCTTCGGCGATGAGGAAGCCATCCCTGGTTTGTTCCATAATTGTCAGGTGATTCAATAAAAGCATCAATGGCATTTCTATAGGTTTTGACCACAGAAGCAAGATAGTTGATACCCTTCATTCTACCTTCTATTTTTAAGGATTTTATGTTTGCATTAACAAGTTCCGGGATATGTTCAATCAAACAAAGATCTTTGGAATTAAATATATAAGAGCCCCTGCTGTCTTCCATTAACGGATGATAAACATTTGGCCGCAACTCTTCAACAACTGAATATTTCCACCGGCATGGATGGCTGCAAAGACCCTGGTTACTGTCTCTGTTGCTTAAAAAATTACTTAAAAGACATCGCCCTGAATATGACACACACATGGCGCCGTGAATAAATGTTTCTGTTTCAATTTTACAACTGTTGGAAATTTCTTCTATTTCAACCAGGGAGAGTTCCCGTGCAAGGTTAACCCTCTTAATCCCAAGATTGTACCAGAATTTTGCTGCATTGATATTTGTTGTATTTGCCTGGGTGCTCAGATGGATATCAATATCAGGGATAATTTGTTTTGCCATCATAATTATGCCTGGATCAGATATAATAATTGCATCCGGAGCAATTTTTTTTGTTTTATTTAAAAAGTTTTCAATGCTTTTTTGATCATGGTTTCGTGAGTAGATATTACAGGCAAGATAGATTTTGACATTGTGTTTATGTGCAAGAGCAACAGCATCAACTAGCTCTCTGTCTGTGAAATTACCTGAAAAATTTCTCAGGCTGAAATCCTTACCGGCAAGATAGACAGCATCTGCACCATAGTGAATAGCGATTTCAAGTTTTTCAAAGTTGCCGGCAGGTGCTAAAAGCTCAGGCTTGTTCAGATGTCTTCCTGTGACCACTCTCCATTCTCCAGTTTTTAGTTCTTTGTTTTAGATTCTTGAATGGTGCCCCCGGCAGGAATCGAACCTGCGCTCAAGGATTAGGAATCCTATATTCCTATGTTTTATGTTGTTTGATTGTGTAAATGTAAACATGATAGTCCTTGACAAGCAAGCCTTTATGCTCTATTTTGATCCTATGTCGTATTATGGTTTTTGATGTCATATGCTTACATAGTGCTTACAAAAGTTTTTAACATAGGTTTGTAAATATCAAAAAAAGGGGGAAATTGCAAATGAAGATTACAAAAAAATCCGTGGATAATTTGGAACTTCCGAAGACAGGACAAATTCTTGTTTGGGATGACACTTTAAAAGGATTTGGTATTAGGTTGACTGCCGGTAGTATGTCATATTTTGTTCAAGCCAGGGTGAACGGTAAATCAAGACGTGTC
>CAXMTQ010000418.1:0-1485 GCA_964196205.1 uncultured Desulfobacula sp. | reverse complement strand
GCCCCTTGCGGCCAATCAAAATACCAGCATTTCCGCCTTCAATGCTTAAAGTCAATCTATCGTCTTGAGTTTTATGGCTTACACTGGCATCATCAGTGATAAGATCAGCCATTTTCTGTAATGCCTCTGTTCCAAGATTTATAGATTCTTCTGTGACATCAACAACCTCAAGTATTTCAGAGGTTTGAATTCTTGTCTCCCTGCCAAAGGCTTCATCAACAACCTCGGGTGTTTCTGTTTCAGAGGATTTAATCCTTGTTTCCTTTCCAAAGGCTTCATCAACAATGGACTTGACCCCTTCTGCCTGAATAGTGGATGCCTCATCTCTATTATCAACCGGGACATCAACTTTAATCCTCGCATCTTTTCTTCCAACAATTCCAAAGATTCCTGAAGTTCCTTCTGAAATCACATTATATTTTAAATCATCAATGGAAAGATCTAATTTGGAACATGCATTTTTAATGGCAACATCTATATCTTTTCCTGAAAATTCCTGAGTTTGTGTCATATCTCCTCCTGCTTTAAGCAAATTTCTTTTGAATATAATACTGCTGTCCCATGGATATTATGTTGTTTACAAACATATACAAAACCAGTCCTGCAGGGAAATTGATAAATAATACAGTCATGAATATGGGCATTAACATCATCATCTTAGCCTGCATGGGATCTCCTGTGGCAGGAGTCATTTTCTGCTGCAGCAAAAAGGATGCACCCATTACAAGAGTTAACATGGGCAGACCATATGGAGCCTGCATCATTGGAATTGTAAAACTAAATTCAAAGAGCCTGTCTGGAGCAGATAAATCTGTGATCCATCCAATAAATGGAGCATGGCGCAGTTCAATGGCCTGGTAAAGCATCCTGTAAAGAGCAAAGAAAATAGGCATCTGGACCAGCATGGGAAGGCAGCCGCTTGCCGGGTTTACTTTGTATGTTTTATAAAGAGCCATGACCTCTTTGTTCATTCTCTGTTTATCATCTTTATATTTTTGTCTGAGCTCTGTCATCAATGGCTGAACTTTTTTCATCTTGTTCATGGACTTGTAACTCTTGGTTCCAAGGGGCCAGAAAATAAGTTTGATCAAAACCGTTAAAAGGATAATAGCAACACCATAATTTGGAATGACATCATGAATGGTGTTCATGGTAATCAACAGGGGTTTTGCAAGGATATTAAAGAATCCGAAATTGATAGCATTTTTAAAGCTGTTGTCATATTCACCGAGCACTTTCAAGCTTTTGGGACCCATATAAAATGTAAAAGGATACTGGGCTTGTTTACCCGGATCTAATCTATCCATTGTTTGAATCAAATCATTTGTTATTAGATCGTTGGCATAGGTGAGTTTTATTTTTGTATCAAGACTTATTGTCCCGTCACTTGATGGCCTTGGCATGACTGCTGTCATAAAATACCGTTCTGTAAACCCTGACCAGCCGATTTGACCACTGTAGGTATTCTGCTCCTCTATATCTTTG
>CAXMTQ010000417.1:0-1490 GCA_964196205.1 uncultured Desulfobacula sp. | reverse complement strand
CTCTTGCTGATATTAACGGCCAGAGGATAGAATCAGCTGACACCTGGCTGATAATTATAAAAAACATGCCAAATCCCAGGCCGGCAGCAACAGGCAGTTTTAATTCACCCAGGAGCATCGGGGCTTTTGCTCCTCCCCCAGATAAAAGCCAGACTGCAATAATTGCCAGACCAAATCCTGTAAGCTGAAGAGTAGTAGGCCACCCTTGAATAAAGATACCAACTATAACCGGAAAAACAGCACTTACAACAGCAGCCACCGGAGCCACAAGGCCCATTTTACTTGTGGAAAGCCCCTTGTACAGGCAGGTAAGCCCCATTGTACCACATATACCTGCAAGGCAGCCGAGAAAAAGGTCATATATGCTTGGAAAATTCTGATTTAAGATAACAGCCAGTCCGAGAAGCATTAATCCGCCTGTTATCTGTGAAAAAATAATTACTGTAAATACCGGACTTTTTTTTGTGGCAATGCCGCCGGCAAAATCACCGGCACCAAAGCTCAGTGCTGCACCAAGTCCATAAACTACAGATAAAAAATGTGCCCCCAAATAAATATCCCCTATTTTTCTTTCTCTTTTGCAACACAATAAATCCCGCCTTTAAAATAAGCGGGCTTAAAGCAGGCATTGCATGAGATACAGGCGGCAGGCTCAAGGTCTCCTTGTTGCCAGCGCAAAGGAAGATCAGGTTCCCTGATTAAGGGTCTGGAAAAAGAGATAAAATCCAATCCCTGTTTTTCAAGAGTTTGACTGGACACCTCATAGGATCTGAATCCACCCACTGAAATTACAGGACAGGAAACCACATTTTTAACAGCAAGGGATACTTCAAGGTTGTAAGCCTCTTTTTCAGGTTGATCAATTTTGATTCTTATGGGACTTTTTTTCTTGGAAGCGCCTGTACCAGCAGAAACTTCGATGGCATCAATACCTTTTTGAGAAAGCATTTTTGCGGCAAATAGTGCATCTTCTAACTCCAGGCCCTGCTCCAGATAATCAGCAGCATTGAGCTTTATGAATACAGTAAAATCCTTTCCCACCATTTGTCTAATTTCATCATAGACCTCCATGAGAAAACGACATCTGTTTTCAATACTGCCTCCATACTGATCTTGCCGATTGGTGAGAGGAGAGAGAAACTGGTTGATCAGATATCCATGGGCTCCGTGGATTTGAACACCATCAAACCCATATTGTTTTGCCCTTAAAGCTGCCTTGCCAAAGGCTTGAACAATATCGTCAATCTGAGATTCAGTAAGTTGTAAAGGTTTTTCAGAATACTGGGCAGCCTCAATACCAGAAGGTGCAACAGGTGTGCTTCCTGAAACTTTTTCTTTTGCCTGGCCTCCGGCATGGACAAGCTGCATGGCTATTTTGCATCCTGCATCATGAACAACCCTGGTCATCTCTTTAAATTCTGATTTAAAATCATCAGAATAAAGCCCCATCTTTCCAGGGCTTTGCTTTCCTTCTAAAGAAACATAAGTAT
>CAXMTQ010000416.1:0-1498 GCA_964196205.1 uncultured Desulfobacula sp. | reverse complement strand
TCAATCACATATTCATCAGTTGACATATCAGAATCTTTATTTGCAATATCTGTCAGTTCGATAATATCATCATCTAAATCTGCCATATCCTTGACCTCTCTTTATTATATATTAAAACAGTGTCCTTTCCATATCGTTTGCGTACAAAAAATATCAAAGCAAAATCAAAGTGTCAACTACTTTACGAACTGCCTCTTAAAGAGAGGCAAAAAAAATATTTACAATTAATCTTCTCTGTTTTAAAAAGGTAGCATGCAAAAATTTATTATTCCAGAAATTAAAACTTTACCATCAAAGGTCTGCGTCACTGGGCAGGATGCAAAACATATCTTTAAAGTTCTCAGAAAAAAAAGAGGCGACAATATTGCAATAACAGATGGTAAAGGCAAAGACTACAACTCAATAATTCTTAATGCCACACCAGAAAGTATAGAAATTAAAATTATTGAAAAATCTGATTCTATTACTGAATCGTTTATTGATATCACACTGTGTTCCGGCATGCTTAAAGATAAAAAAATGGATTTTGTGATAAAACATATAACACAACTTGGTGTACAAAAATGGATGCCTTTTTTATGTGAACGCTCTATTCCAAGTCCAAATATTATAAAGATGGAGAAACGTAAAAAAAGATGGGAAAGTATTGCAAAAGAGTCTTTAAAACAGTGTAATAGAAGCTATCTTCCTGAGATATCAGAACCATTGAATTTTGAGACCCTGATAAAACAATCTGAAAACCATGATTTAAAAATTGCATTCTGGGAAAAATCAAACCATAAAATTAAAACTTTGCAAAACAGTGTCTCCCCAAAAAAAATAATCATATTAATAGGACCTGAAGGCGGATTTTCAAAAAAAGAGATATTAATGGCAAGAGAAAAAGGCTTTTTGTCCTATAGTCTTGGGCCCAGAATTTTAAGAGCTGAGACAGCTTCTATTGCATCCTGTACTCTTATTCAACACCTCTTTGGTGATATGTGAAAATACATACGTTTCAAACACATTTTTAATATTTTTCTTGACATAGATATTGAAAAAACATATATAGCCTCTTGTTGTTTGGGCCCAGGTAGCTCAGTCGGTAGAGCAGGGGACTGAAAATCCCCGTGTCAGCAGTTCGATTCTGTTCCTGGGCACCACAACTATAAAGGCTCTTGGCATTTTTGCTCGGAGCCTTTGTTGTTTGCATCAATACGATCCCACCAGTTTCCCACCAGTTTTGAAATTAGACCTTTGATATAATCGAGTAGGAGGAGAGCTTTTTTATTTTTAAAAACAGTTACTCCCAACACTATACCCAACAAATTTGGACGTTTTCAAAAGATATTTATTTTTTAAAACCCTAAGAGCAAAAGTAGCAATAGTAGCAAAAGGTATCATTTCCTTGACAATATCCTATCAATCACAATAAATTCAATAATAAAAGCCATCAAAAGACAGGAGCACCAAATTGACAGCACTTACCAAACAAACAATAATCAACAAAATCTCAGAA
>CAXMTQ010000415.1:0-1508 GCA_964196205.1 uncultured Desulfobacula sp. | reverse complement strand
TTTTTTCAAACAGGCCAACATTTCCGGTCAGCAGGACAAGGGGCATAGGAAGAAAAAGGTTAATTTCCACAATGTGAAATTTTTCCTTTAGTATACTCTTACGGTCATCAGCCTTCAATCCAACCCGGGCCATGCGGAACTTGCCGATCTGTCTTAAAGAAAGCCAGATTGCCTGCAGTTCCTTTGAAGAAAAAGTCTGTGTTATATCCCTGTAGACGGTACAGGGATTGTGTATTGAATTTATTGGGTGGCGCTTTCTGCTGATGTTTTTCACTTCCGTAATGGACAAAAAGGTATAATGGTCACTATTGCCAGCAGGCCGAAGATAATATATTTCAAATTCTTTTTTTTCCAGTGCAGCATCCTGGACAATAAAGGGCATGTCTGTGGCGTGAATGCCTTTTTGAAATACCCGGTATTCCTTTTTATTATTTACACGAACAATACCATGGGAATTCTGACCCCATTCCGGCTTTATAAAAACAGGATAGCGCTTCGGCAGCTTGTCCGGATTATAATAGTACTGCCTGAGCCAAAAGCATGCAGGTATGACTGAATCCATATCCAATTTTGAAAAAATACCTTTTTTCTTATTAAAATATCGGCTGTTGAGTCCAAAGTAATTCCAGGGAATCACCCAATATCTTAAACAGGCCCATAGATACCAGAGAACAAGACAGATCCGTATATAGGTTGTTAAAATATGAGAGGACCTAACCGAAGGTCTCTCCCTTTGAAACATCGTCGGATGATATATGTATGCTGAGAGTTTCTTCATATGCCTATACTCCATGAATATGGTTATCAAAAGTTCCCGCCAGACTCATGTCTGAAAAAAATTGAGATTCAGTTAAAAATCCTGATTTTGTCTTCTCTAACTGGTCATTTTTTTTTCTATAGTAATCCACTCCCAGTCTCCCCTCAGCTACAAGAATAAGCGCAAACTTGGGATGTCCATGTATGGACGAGATTGTACCGGGGCTCCATCGTGCTACCATGGCCTCATACCCGTTGCTGCTTCTTAAAAGAATCGTTCTGGAATATGTCCCCTCAAGCAACGGGAAGTCATCCATAGGAATGGGATATTTTTTTAGAAAGGCACTAAGTTCTTGAGTGATATGATCCGGGTCAGGATCGGTAAAGAGCTCATCTAACAGTGCCTTTAATTTCCATTGATTGGGATGGTTCAAATATGTTTTGGGAACTAAAGTTTTTTCACTCATTGGTATATTCCTTTCGATCAGTAAATTTTTTTCAGGGACTTACCTGTTTCAATCAGATTTGAAAAATAGTGGTCAATATTTTCGCGGGTAAGATCAGACCCGGCAAGCAGAAGGCGTAAAAACAATTTATCTTTAAAATAAGCATACCCGACTAGGCTTTTCCCATCATGGTACAGAGTGTTCCGGATGGTAAGATTTAATTTGTTTGCAACGTTTTCCAATGCCTTGTAGCGAAAACAGATATTAAATGAATTTCTGGGCAATACCAGTTCCAAAAATTCCGAT
>CAXMTQ010000414.1:0-1528 GCA_964196205.1 uncultured Desulfobacula sp. | reverse complement strand
ATGAAATCCAGAAAAAATCCGAGAATAAAGATAAATATCATGACCATGGTAATAAGCTGCCAGCCGTGAAGATGCATGGAGTCAATAAATTCGCGCAAAAGATCATCGCCGCCAAGTCCGCGAAAAACAAGTGCAAAACAGGTTGCTCCCATGATTATTATAAAAACCATACAGGTCATGCGAATCGTACTCTTTGCAACATCATGGAGCAGTTTAAAGGATAGTTTGCCATTCATCGCAGTCAAAAAAACAGCACCCATTGCACCCATTGCACCTGATTCTGTTGGTGTTGCAATCCCGGCAAATATTGTTCCAAGTACAGCAAGAATTAAAAAGAGGGGTGGTATAAGAGCTTTAAAAATCTTTAAAATAAAAGCTGTATTAAAATCAGGACCCTTTGTATGGGCAGGAGGGATGTGTTTTGTCCCGAAGAATGAGAATATATAAATATAAATACAATAGAGGCAAACCAGAATCATTCCCGGGATTACTGCACCCATGAACATATCACCTATGGGCACTTCCATTACAGGCCCGAGAAGCAGTAAAACAATGCTGGGGGGAATAATCTGACCCAGGGTTCCTGAAGCTGCAATGGTACCGGCGGAAAAAGACTCTGAATATTTGTATTTAAGCATGATGGGAAGAGACATCAAGCCCATTGTAACAACGGTTACTCCCACAATACCTGTTGAAGCGCCAAGTAATGCTCCTACAATAACAACGGAAATGGCAAGCCCGCCGCGAATATTTCTGAAAAGCTCTTCCATTGTTTCCAATAATTGCCTTGCAAGCCCTGACCTTTCCAGAGCAAGGCCCATGAAAATAAACAGGGGAACAGCCATTAACATGGTATTGGTCATTATCCCCCACATGCGCAGAGGCAGCAGATGAAAAAAGGAAGGGCTTAAGCCAATAAGACCAAAAAGAAAGGAAGTTCCCATCATGGTAAAGGTGACGGGAAATCCTGCCATTAATGCAATGCTTAGTACCAGGAAGAGCCAGGCAGCAAGGTAGTCAGCAATCCAGAATGGTAAAAATTCAATCAACACTGTTCTTCACCATCTGAATCAATTAAATCCAAAGGTTTTTCAAGGATGATGAACAGGCTTTTGATAAAAAGAGAAACTCCCTGAATAAGCATTAAAACATAACCAGCGGGGAGTGTTGCCTTTAATAAAAATCTTGCAGGAATACCTCCTGGATTAATGGATATTTCTCCAACTTTATGGGAAACAATAACCCAGGGTATGGTTGTGGTCAGCACGAGATAACATGAAGGCAGTAAAAACAGGAGAACCCCGAAAAAATTTATATATGCCTGTTTTTTCCTGTCCATGTTGGAATAAAAAATATCTACCCGGACATGACCGTCATGGAGCAGGGTGAACCCTGCTCCCATAAGAAAAATAAAAGCAAATACATGCCATTCAAGTTCAGCCATGAACACAAAACTTGTATTAAAAACATAGCGCATGATAACATTTGAAAATATGATCAGAATAAATAAGAAGACAGCCGGAGCCAC
>CAXMTQ010000413.1:0-1537 GCA_964196205.1 uncultured Desulfobacula sp. | reverse complement strand
TATCAGTACTGCCCACTGTGTGACGTCAGGTGTGATCCTGGCTGTATTGCCAAAGAGCAGGAATGCCACCGCAGAGATTGCCAGAGCCCCAAAGTGAAAGTAGCCAAAGATCGTGGATTGTTTGATATCCTTGAGTTCGTCATTCTCCAACAGTCTTTTGTAGAGTACCTGCCCTAAAGCAAAGCAGATATTAGCTCCCTGTACCATCATGAATCCAGCGAAGAATCCTTCATTGATATGTGAGGATTTGATCACATAAGCCCCTGTTACAGCAAGACCTGCTGTGAAGAGATAAAGGGGGTTGAATTTACCTTTGAGCAGGTCATAGATGACAGTCACATACAGAGGGGTAAAGATCGTAAAGAGCAATACTTCCGGCACAGAGAGGAAGAGAAAGGATTTGTAGAAAAAGATATACATCATCCCGATTTGGACGATACCGATACCCATGATTTTAAGCTTAAATCTGTTGGGCAGTCTGAAGTTGGTAAAAGGGATAAATATCAACGAAGCGAATGCCACACGGATCAGCACTGCAAAGTAGCTATCAAGCTTGCCAGCAAGATATACACCGATAAAAGAAAACGAAAATGCCCATATAAATGTCACCAGAGATAAAAGTCTCATTTTTATCCTTTTTTTTCTAAATTAGTCGTTAATTGAATTTTTATGTATGAAAACAATCTCCATAGATTATTTTTTGTGTTTTTCCTGTCTCATCTTTAATAATTAAAGTACCGGTCTCCTCAACATCAATAGCAGTCCCTTCAAAAACTTCTGTCAAAGTTTCAACTCTTACTCTGCTGCCAATGGTTGAGGTCATTGTTTTCCACTCTTTGATGATTTTTTTGCACTCTATGGTTTGAATCCGGGTTTCAAAATCATCAAGAAAGGTTTCTAAAATTAATTTCCTTGAAAGGTTTTTATTTAAAACATCCTTTAAAGAAATAGCTTTTGGTTCATGTTTTTGAGGTCTGTTATTTATATTTATCCCAACACCAATATTAATATACTCAACCATATCTGCCCGGGTGGCCATTTCAGATAGAAGTCCTGCAAGCTTGTTCCCATTTAATAAAAGATCATTGGGCCATTTGACATAGACCTCTATATCAAACAGTTGTCTTAAAGATTTTGAAAGACTTAAGGATGCTGCAAAATTATAAATATAGGCAAGTGAAGGCGGGATCTGCGGTTTTAAGATCAGAGTAAACCACAAACCGCCCTTCGATGACACCCACTCCCTGTTCATCCTGCCTCTGCCAATGGTCTGGTTTTCTGCAATAACAACACTTAAATGGGGAGCGCTGTTTTTTGCCAGGATTTTAGCCCTGTCCATTGTGGTTTCAAGTTCCTGGAAATGGAAGATTCTGTTTTGAAATTTTTTATTGAAACAAAAAGGCAGTAAAAGGTCATCATGGTTTAAAAGAACATACCCTTTTGATCTTGATTCAATATCATACCCGCTTTTTTTCAAGGATGTAATGTGTTTCCATATTGCTGTCCTGGAAATTTTAAAAATATCACTTAAGTTTAT
>CAXMTQ010000412.1:0-1544 GCA_964196205.1 uncultured Desulfobacula sp. | reverse complement strand
ATGTTTTTTGGTCAAATTCTTTTCCGCAATACTTGTGATCATGTCTGCCAGCTGATTAATTGTGACCATTTCTTCTGACCCGATGTTGACCGGTCCCGTGAAGTCCGAGCGCATAAGCTTAATCGAACCTTCAAGACACTCATCGATATACAAAAAAGATCTGGTTTGCTTTCCGTCGCCCCAGATTTCTATCTCTCCTTGCTCCGGGGCCTGTGCGACTTTCCTGCAAAGTGCCGCAGGTACCTTCTCCCTTCCATCACACCATGAGCCTTCAGGCCCGAAGATATTATGATAACGGGCGATTCTGACTTCCATCCCGTGATTTTTATGGAATGCAAGATAAAGACGCTCGCTGAATAATTTTTCCCAGCCATATTCACTGTCAGGTTCTGCCGGATAGACACTGTCTTCGGCACAATTTGGATTGTCCGGGTCCATCTGATTATACTCGGGATATATACATGCAGAAGAAGAGTAAAAAACTCTTTTCACATTTTTCTTAAAACATGCTTCAAGAATATTTAAATTAATCAGGGCTGAATTATGCATGATGTCGGCATCATTATCGCCTGTAAAAATATATCCGGCTCCGCCCATGTCAGCCGCCAACTGATACACTTCATCAAACCGCTGATCCACAACAGATTTGCACAATTGCGGATCTCTTAGATCTCCTATGACAAAATCATCAGCTTGGGTTTCAGCGAACTCAGGGTGTTTGAGGTCCACACCTCTTACCCAAAAACCTTCTCTTTTCAGCCGCTTTTCAAGGTGGCTGCCGATGAAGCCGCCAGCACCGCATATTAAAGCTTTCTTCATTTTTTCACCTGATGAAATAATAAGTTGCCAGTTATCTGTTATTGGTTATCCCCAGTTAAATCCGTTGCACCTTTGTTAAATACGCCTTGCTGTCATTGACATGAATTTAACTTGGCAGGCTCCTTTTCTGCGAAAAATTTAACAGGGCAAGCAGGGATAACGCATAGAGCATGGCGCAGAGGGCAAAGGATATAGAGCAAAGGGCATGGGGCAGAGCGCGTAGGGCATAGGGCAGAGCGGATAGGGCATGGCGCATAGAGCAAAGGGCATGGCGCGTTCCGCGTTCCTGGTTCCTGGTTCAGGGTTCAGAGTTCAAGGACAAGAAATAGGGCAAAGAGCAAAGGGCAAAATAAGTGAAAGGTTAAAGGTGAAAAGAAACGAGTTGCGGGTTGCGATGGGACTGAGGGCTCAACATTCAACAATTTATTTGCATGACTTTAGTATATCATCTCATAATTTGATAAATTCATCCTGTGTTATTTCAATCTGCCTTATAATCTTCTTTAAAAGAGGTATGCCGATATCTTTACCTCCGCGTGGATTCGGAATAAATATTTTATGCTTTCCTTTGATCATGTATTGATGTTTTGTTGCTCTGAAAGGACCTTCAAAGCCCAATGCCTTAAGTTTGGACATTAATTACTTTCTTGAGATAGGATTAATTTTAGGCATTTTTATTAAGCAACTTGGCGAAAATTCTTAAATTCCGGTAGAGGATGCCCCTC
>CAXMTQ010000411.1:0-1560 GCA_964196205.1 uncultured Desulfobacula sp. | reverse complement strand
TCTGCTGGAATTTACACGCCCTGCAAATCAAATCTTCTCTATTAATAGCATATTTTCTCACTTGCCTTCTCGGGTATAGCACCGGGAAACCAGAAAACAAAGGTCAGGTATCTCACAACGTGGGTAAGAAATACCCACAACTCTTTTCAACTCAGTAAAAAATATCCAATATTCAGCGAAAATTTAGATTCCATGTCTGTTCATCATTAATACTATCCTGACATATCATAGAGTTAAATTTTGCCAGATAAAATGGCATGAAAATTGTATAAATTATTGTTTATGCTTGCAGAAATGAATTTTGTATATTTATAGTCATTTAAATTATACAATCCATCCCCTCATCACTCAACTTAATAGAGCCTTTAAAATGACCCAACCTGAGCAAACGTCCAATTCAAACTGGACTATTCTTTTTCTATGTTGGCTGTTAGCTGGCGTGTCAACCACAGGAAGTTTGTTTTTCAGCTATGTGATGGAGTTTGCTCCATGTGTTTTATGCTGGTACCAGAGGATATGTTTGTTTCCCCTGATCCTCATTTTAGGCGCAGGTCTTTTTCCTTTTGATAAGGGTGTTATAAAATTTGCTCTGCCTTTAGCTATAGCAGGATGGTTGACGGCATTATATCATACCCTTCTGTATGGTGGAATTATCCCTGAGAGTATCCAACCTTGCAGCCAAGGCGTTTCATGTACTGAAGAGTATATTGAACTGTTTGGTTTCTTATCCATTCCCATGCTTTCTTTACTCTCATTTTCAGCAATAATATCCCTTTTAATTTTTTTAAAGAAGAGGACATCTAAATGAAAAAATATGTTATGGTAGGTGCTTCATGTCTGGTATTGATCCTGGCATTTATTTTTGGCAATTCGTACTATAAAGGAAAACAGGTAGAAAAATTAGGCTTCATGGCAAAAGAGAACGCTTCTACTTTTGTTAGAAATCATTCTCAGACGCTTGGCAGTAATGATGCCAAAGTCTATCTTGTAGAGTTTATGGATCCTGCCTGTGAAACCTGTGCAGTTTTTTCTCCTTTTGTTAAGCAGATGATGGACGCCAATCCAGGTAAAATCAAACTTGTTCTTCGATATGCTCCCTTTCATGATGGTGCGGATGTGTTTGTCAAGATTCTTGAGGCATCCAGAAAACAGGGGAAATATTGGGAGACATTGGATGTTATGTACAGGTCACAACAGTACTGGGCAAGTCATCATGACCCGCAACCTGAAAAAATCTGGAATTTTCTTCCAGCAGCAGGAATCGATATAGCCAAAATTAAAGAAGATATGAATGACCCTGCCATTGCACAACTCATTGAACAGGACATTGCCGATGCCCAAACACTTAATGTCCGAAAAACACCGGGATTTTTTGTCAATGGAAAGCCCCTGCAAACCTTTGGTTACCGGGAGTTACAAGAATTGGTGTACAGTGAACTCAATGCGAATTACTCGAAATAATCAACCATGCCTGCAAGGGCTATATCTTTGACATGCTCTAGTTAGTATGTAAAATTATGAAAAAAATATCCATTTTAATTATCCTGTTTTGTCTTCCGT
>CAXMTQ010000410.1:0-1563 GCA_964196205.1 uncultured Desulfobacula sp. | reverse complement strand
AATGTCCACCTGCCCAACTGCTCAAGTTGCTGGAGTTCGATAAAAGATTTCTAACAAATAAAGAGATTGCTCCCATTACAAAGAATGAGGCCACTGCTCCAAAAATAGTTTTTTTTGTCCACCATTTATGGAAAAAAAGAATATGAAAAAAAACAAGGCATGCACCTGTTAAAAATGCACCAGGGTATAAAAATAATGAGAGAAAGAGGCAGGCAATTAACAACGCCCCTAAAAAAAAAGAATTTCTAAAGCTAAATGAAAACAAGATCATTGCCACTGGCAAAAAAGAGAAAGTAAGCGCTGTTGCATAAATTGAATGAACGATGAATGGATAACTTGTCAAACCAACGAACAATACAAGCAAACTGCTAATCAAACCAAATTGTTTGCATACGGCATAAAACAAAATAGCCAATGACAATGAAAAAATAAAAATATTTACTGAAAAAGATGCCAATAGAGAGTAGCCAAATATTTTATATGACAATAAATAAAGAGCATAGGTAAGGTAATTTGTGCCACCACCCCATATATCTTCGCCTTGCAGGAGCTGAAAAGGCATTACACAGGCATCAAATGCATCATCCTGCATAAACCATGAGCCATACATCTGTTGAGCCATATAAATTCGTATCAATAGCGCAGCACATAACACTCCCCAAAACAATAGTTTCTGATATACTATTGAGTTGAGATGGTTCAAACTGGGTTGGACAGGATATGAAAATAAACGGGATTTATAATAAATAATAACACCGCAGAGAACAAGCAGACTCAAGATCCATCCAATTGAGACATAGATAGAATTTTGAATTAAAACAGACCCTATGGTTTTTAATAAATTAGCAAGAATCATATCATATCTACATCATTGATATCGCCAAACACCCAAAACTTACTAAGTCCAAAATTCAACAGGGTAACAATACCCATTGTGATGAGCCAGACCGGCAGATAGAGCAAGCCAAGAGAATCCGTAAAAAGAAAGAGAGATGCGGAGCTCATTATCAGGCAGGAGAGGTTTAGGACCAGGAAGCGTCCCAACTGTGCAGCAGTTTCATGTTTAACCTGAAACGTCCAAAACTTGTTCCAGATAAAGCTGTTAATTACACCTGCGCCATAGCCAAAAATATTTGCCAGGGTTGCATCAAGGGAACTGGCACCCAGGTGCTGGAAAAATTCCTCCAGACTCTTTCCTGCCTGCCCGAGAAGACCATAAAATGGGCCTGACAGTTTCAAGTAATTATACAGGAGATAGAAGACAGCGAAGCTAATTGCAAAATTAGAAAAACCGACTACAAGAAACTTGCTGAACTGTTTGATACCGGGTGAATATTCTGCAGATTTATCCGATTGCTGCATGTCTACCAAGTTTCTATGACTTTGGAGTATCGGTTTGCTTATCCCGAATGAAATTGTTCATTCCTGCCTGTTCTGCAATGAGGTATCGAGGCCTTTGCCTGACCTCTACAAGGATTCGCCCTATATATTCTCCCACAATCCCCAGCAATATGAACATCACGCCGAACAGAAAGGAAATAATGGAAACTGCAGAGGCCCAGC
>CAXMTQ010000409.1:0-1572 GCA_964196205.1 uncultured Desulfobacula sp. | reverse complement strand
CAGATGCAACCATCTACAGGTCCATACTTGATGCTGAAAAGATAGTTAAACATTCAACATCAAAGGAGCGTTACCTGTTTATATATGTCTCTTCAGGCAGTTTGCAGATTAACGGCCATCTGTTACAGCAAAAAGATCAGGCCAGGATATCATCTGTATCCTCTCTGGAACTGAAAGCCCGCAAAAATGCTGATTTTATACTTATTGACATACCTGAATAGTCAAAATATTATTAAGCAAAGGAGTCGGTCACGAGCTTAAATTCAAATTATACTGATAACCCGGGACCAAAATTCGGAGATACGATTAATGAAATGTTTTACATGCCAGTCCGATAATCGAGAGGGTGTAAAGTTCTGTGAAGAATGTGGCACCAACATTGCCATAGTATGCTCTGGTTGCGACAGCAGGATACCAGTGGGTAAAAAATATTGCGGTGAATGCGGCAAAAAACTTGTCCGAGATGAGATAACTCAGACGGATCAGGTCATTGATTACAGCCGGCCGGACTCCTATACCCCCAAATTTATGGCGGAAAAGATATTGACCACCCGGAGCAGCCTTGAGGGTGAAAGAAAACAGGTCACTGTATTCTTTTCCGATGTAACAGGATTTACCTCTCTTTCGGAAAAACTGGACCCGGAAACGGTTCATCAAATCATGGATGGATGTTTTAAAATATTGATGGAAGAAATCCATAGGTATGAGGGAACGATTAATCAGTTCACAGGTGACGGCGTGATGGCGCTTTTTGGAGCTCCCATTTCCCATGAGGACCATGCCCAGAGGGCTTGTCATGCGGCCCTGTCTATTCAAAAAGCTCTGATGGAATACAGTCGAAAAGTCAAAAAAGAGTTTGGCCCGGATTTTAAAATGCGAATCGGTCTCAATTCAGGGCCGGTTGTTGTGGGTGCCATCGGGGATGACCTTCGCATGGATTACACTGCAGTGGGGGATACTACGAACCTTGCCGCAAGAATGGAGAGTCTGGCTGAGCCCGGAGGCATTCTTATTTCAGATACTACCCATGGACTGGTTAAAAAATATTTTCAGTTTGAGAACCTTGGCAAGGTTGCCATTAAGGGTAAAAAGGATTTACAGATGATTTACAAACTCACTTCGGTGAGTGATATACGAAGCCGTCTGGATGCATCAAAGGCCCTTGGATTAATTGAATATATCGGCCGCGAGGATGAAATGCATGATCTCCAAAAAGCCTTTGAAAAGGTCAAAACAGGCCATGGTCAGGTGGTGGGCATTGCCGGAGAGGCTGGTATTGGAAAATCACGATTCGTTTTTGAGATGCATCAAAGAACCAAGGACCCGTGCAGGTATATTGAAAGTAGATGTTTTCAGTATAGCAGCAATATCCCTTTTTTACCGATGCTGGAGATTTTCAGATCCTATTTTGATATTGGAGAGGGGGAATCAGAAGAGGGAATCAATAAAAAGCTGAAAACCAGGTTGGAAGATCTTGGTAAGTATTTGATTCCACCTCTCCCAACATTCAGGCATTTTCTATCACTGCCTGTACGAGACAATCAATGGGAAAGTCTTGATCCTGAAGAAAAA
>CAXMTQ010000408.1:0-1586 GCA_964196205.1 uncultured Desulfobacula sp. | reverse complement strand
AGATCGATTCATTTTTAGGTCCTGTTCTATTAAAAATCATGCCGGCTAAATCTCCTGGCATAAAACCAAAAATCATTAAACGCATACTTGTCATTCGACCAGGAGGACTTGGAGATGCCCTGCTTTTACTGCCTGCTTTAAAAGCTGTCTCAAAAAAATTTAAACATTTAAAAATTGACATATTATGTGAGCCAAGAAATCAACAAGCTTTTCAAACGGTTTCTTTTATAAATAAAATTCTATTTTATACTAATCCCTTTGACCTTTTTGGGGCATATAAAAAAAAATATGATCTTATAATTGATACTGAGCAGTCCCACTATTTATCAGCCATTATCACAAGATTTCTTAGAGCAGATTTAAAAGCAGGATTTAAGGTAAATAACAGACAAAAGATGTATGACATATCGATTCCATATCATCATGATGTTTATGAAGCCGGAATGTTCTGGAATCTGATATTTCAAACCCTTGATATTAATGAATCTTTTGCATGGGATTTTCCATATTTTAAAAACTTAAAGACCAACCTGCTGCCTGGAATTGCCGGGAATAAATATATATGCCTTTTCCCGGGAGGCTCCATTGAAGAAAAACTCTGGCCTGAAAAACGCTGGGCAAAAACAGTAGATCACATTGTTAAAACTGGTTATTATTGCATACTCTTAGGCGGACAAAAAGAAATCATCCAGATAAAAACAATCCTTAAATTCTGTCAAACAAAAAAAAATATAAATATGTGCGATAAACTGACAATTCCAGAAACAACCAGGATATTGCAAAAAGCATCACTACTGATCAGCACAGATTCCAGCATCCTCCACCTTGGTGTATTAGCAGACACTCCAACCATCTCTCTTTTTGGATCAGGAACTGAAATTAAGTGGGTACCACAGGGAGAAAACCATAAAGTTATCAATAAAAATCTTGAATGCAGCCCATGTACGAAATTTGGCACCATCCCGCCCTGCCCCAATAAAAACGCCTGCATGCTGCAAATCACGACAAAGGATGTTGTTAAATGTCTGTCCGGATTAAAACTTTCTTAGAAAAATTACAAAAGACCTGTGATTTCTTTGTATATCCTCCTGGATGAATAGGAATCCTTATAAACATGGAATCTATCGGCAATAGTTTGCCTGGAATGAGAATATTTTTCAGGATTATCAATAAACATGTTTATATATTTTATAACATCAATCCAATCACTGGCTTTTGGCCCAGGAGTCACCTCGTCATATTTGTAATAAAATTCCCGATCGTTTTTCATATAGTCATCATAATCAAATGGTGTAAAGATAATAGGTCTATTTAACAAAAGATAATCAAAATATATACTTGAATAATCTGTAACAAGCATATCAAAAGAACTCAAAGTGTTATAAATGTCACTTTCTTCATAAAAAACTATATTTTCATGTTTTGTTAAACTTTCTAAAAATGCCGGGGACGGCTTATTATAAGGGTGCAGCTTAATATACAAAACCATCTCTTTCTCTTTTAAAAAATCATCAATTGTCTGGAAATCAAACTGGTATTTTGCAAATAAATTAAAATCGGATTTCTCAACTCCTCTGAATGTAGGT
>CAXMTQ010000407.1:345-1618 GCA_964196205.1 uncultured Desulfobacula sp. | reverse complement strand
AATAATGCCTTTTCCCTGCTTTTTCCCATTAAAGAATATCTGCATCAAAGCATTTTTTAAATCCTGAAAACTTATATTCTCGGTAAATTGTTCAAAACACAGCCTTGTTATAACCCGCAGACTGATAATAAAAATAATGGTAAAACACCAGTCAATAATAAAAACAGACCGTGAAATCATTTCAAATCTGTTAATATACAAAATAAGCACAATAATAATGAAACTTGCAGTTACAGCTGCTTTAACAACATTTAGAAGATCGTTCAGGCTTGTGTACCGCCACATGCCTTTATAGAGATCAAAAAAATAAAAACAAATCAGTTTCACCACCATCACATAGGGCAGCATCTCTTCAAAACCCTTCATGGCCCAATCTGGAATTTGAAAGTCAAATCTAATTAAATGGGAAAAATAAAGAGAACAATATATCAAGACAATATCAATGATTAGAATAAGAAACAGGTTTCTCGAAATTCTTACTTTCATTGGCAATACACCTTTTTAAAAACATATAATGATATAAATAAAAAAACTGTGCAGGAGATTCCATAAATTAGGAAGACAAAAGAATATCCTTTTGAGCCGGCCAGAATAAGCGCCATTCCAATCAACAACTGAAAAAAAGCATAGCCCAGAGAAACCTTCCAGTGTTCAATACCCATCTCATTTGCAAGAAGTTGATAAATATGCTTTCTATGGGGTTTTAAAAGAGAGTCTTCAATCCTTATTCTGACAGCTATTGTAAAGAGTTCATCAAAATAAAAAGGGAAAAGAAACCCTGCCATTATCAAAAAATCCAAGGGACTGGCTGATAAAAGAATCATCAAACAGGAAAATATAAACCCCAGCAAGATACTTCCCACATCCCCCATAAACACCCTGGCCTTTGGCATGTTGAAAAACAAAAAACCTACACATGAAAAAACCATGGCAATGCAGAACAGACCGTAAATTTCATCTATCCCTTTTAAATTATGAAAGACCCAAAGTAAAAAAAAAGCAATGCATCCAGTGATGCCGGCAATACCATCAATACCATCCATGAAATTATAAAAATTTGAAGTTCCGGTAATAAAAACAGCCAGAGGCAAAAGGAACAGACCGCTAATCTTTGTATGGCCTGTATAAAAGTATCCTCCTAAAAAGATAAAAGCACAGGCGAACTGGATCATAAGCCTTGTTTTCGGAGTAATTTCAAATCGATCTCCCCAGAAACTAACCAGGGAAAGAACCAAACCGGGCAGCCAGAAATATAGAGGGAGAGATAGCAGCA
>CAXMTQ010000407.1:0-335 GCA_964196205.1 uncultured Desulfobacula sp. | reverse complement strand
CCACCCTTGGGTATTGCTTGTGAATGGGAACTCCTATTATTGGGGATATCATTAATTCCGATTATATCGCCATATTTCATGATTCCCAATGCACCCAGAAAGCCTGATAAAAAGCTGATAAAAAAAAGAGTTGTATTATCCATTATTATTCATTCAAAACTCTGCTCAATGTCTGCCCGGATTTTTAAGATTTGGCCGCTGGATCAATTGATATAATTTAATAAAATATTTTGACCAGATTTTTATCAGATTTGTTTTAATCATATTTTCTTTACAGGCTCTTAGAACTTCCATATTAAGAATCCAGTTGCTTTTTAAATTTCTCGTACTGACAC
>CAXMTQ010000406.1:0-1627 GCA_964196205.1 uncultured Desulfobacula sp. | reverse complement strand
AACGGTTTTGATTTGTATAGGTATCTTTAAGTTTTCCCGCTGTAGACTATGTCTATAATTTCTCTCCCTCAATGCTCATTTTAAAAATCAGGACTATTATTACAAGCCTGAGTTCTTTGAATATTACCCAGATAACACATCTTGTAGTTGATGGAATTTTTGTTCATTACATCGCCATTCATCTTTTTATAATGCCTTATGGTTAGAAATCAGTCCAAATATTTAGTGCTATATATTGATCATAATGTGACGCTATTTTTACAAGGTTCTTGACAAAAAACAGATGTATATCCTATATCGTTTAAAAATAGCATAATAAAAGGAAAACAGTGCAATGCCAAAAAATTCAATCCTTTATAAACTTATCATAATATTTATTATTATCGCTGTTCTTCCTCTTGGCGTAATTGGATATTTTATTAATAAAAATTTTGAAACAACCATGCAAAAAATCATCCGGAAAACAGAAGAGATGGGGAATCAAAATTTACTGTCAGCACAAAACATAGGCCTGACTGCCATTAAAGACGCTGTTTCTGAACTTGATAAAAAATCAACTGAAGCCATTGAAGTTCAGACACTATCTCTGGCATCACAAATTGCTCAATTTTTATATGAAAGAGATAAAGATATTTTAAACCTGTCAGCACATATTCCCTCTTTAAAATTATATCAAAACTTTATGAAGACAAATACTAAAGATATTATTCTCTATTCTAAAAATGAGTTAAAAAAAAACAGAGCGGTTCAATCTATTATATATGAAAACCCTGAGAATAAAACAAACTGGCATCATATCCCGCCTGATAATTTTAATAAAATTTCAATACCTTTATACAAAGAGATAACCTTTGTTGGAATCAATGGAAAAGAGGTTATAAAAATTAAAAATAATAAAATTTCCAGCAACCTTAAAGATATCAGTATCATGGAAAATACATATTGCAAGGCAGAAGATTATTTTAAACATATTGGAACACTTGAAAAAAATGAACTTTATGTTTCAAAGGTTATTGGAAAATATATACAGGGCTGGCTTTATAAAGATAATGATACAATAAAGGTTAAGCCAAAAAGTGCCTATGCTGGCAGAGAAAACCCGGAAGGAGAAAAATTTGAAGGTATAATCAGATGGATTGTGCCTGTTTTTGAAAACAGCAGAAAACTGGGATATCTTACAATGGCACTTGATCACACCCATATTATGGAATTTACAGATCATATAATTCCAACAACAGAAAGGTTTTCTGATATTACAGATGCAGGGTCTGGTAATTATGCTTTTTTGTTGAGTCATGAAAATAAAATCATATCCCATCCAAGGGATTTTTTTATATGTGGTTATGATCCTTTAACCGGTAAAGAAGTACCAGCATGGTTAAGCCAGGATACTTATAATGAATTTAAAAAAAGCAATCTCTCTTTAAATGAGTTTATTAAAACTCTTCCTGATTTCAGACTGTTTTCTTTTACAAAAAAGGGTTCAATGGAACAGATGGAAGAAGGTAATATAGGTCTTGACTGCAGGGTGCTTATCCGGATTTAAGTTTAATGGATCGTCCTGAAAACAGCCGTTTTAAAAATTTAATGGTGCAGATTAAGGAATCAGGAGAGAGGGCAGCATCTA